>NZ_JBAKFX010000003.1:0-151991 GCF_037577855.1 Dethiothermospora halolimnae
TGCCGCCGACTTCCTTCAGATTCCACCTCACGGTGGACACCCTTGTCTTCAGCTAGCACCTATATCACCTTCGGTGTTCGGGACTTTCACCCTATAGACTGTGTCCATGCTGGGCACACATAAAAAAACAAAGTGGCCTACAGCCACTTTGCACCTTATCTATTCTTTATTCTCTATTCTTTATTCTTTGTTTTTAGTAGGCTTTCTCTATATCAACTCCAGTATAATAATGTTTCAGTATTTCTATATAATCATTTCCAGCTTTAGCCATACCATTGGCTCCCCATTGGCTTAGGCCTACTCCGTGACCGTTGCCTTTGGTTTGTATTTTTATTATATTTTCCTCTAGGTTTGCGTGCATTACAAAGTTGGTTGAATTTAATTTAAATATGCTTCTTATATCCCTTCCACTTACAACTTCACCGTCTATCATCAACTCTTTAACACGGCCACTTTCGGTTTTACTGACTGACTTTATTTTTTCATGGAAATTATTTTTGTCTAAATTTACCTTTGGGTAGTTTGCTTTTATCTTAGATATAAACTGATCTATGGATATTGTAACTTCATTTTTATATTTAGGAGAATCTTCATCATAGGGACTCTCTACCCTTTTAAGGTATGGCCTAGCAGCGGAAAAAACATCCTCTGAATTTTCTGTCATACCTCCACTATTAGAGTGAAAGAAAGCCTCTATTATTTTGCCATTGTATTTCGCCACTTCCCCTTTGGTCTTATCTACCGCCTCTTCTATCTTAGGCCAATAATTTTTTATCCAGTCTTCCCCTTTTATATTTTTTAAGTCTTCCTTTGAAAGCCATGCTTGACAATGTATCCCTGTGCATAGTGCTGTTTGGGGATGGTCTGGGTGTCCGTCTTTAAAGGTTTTTATCTTATTCATAGAGTATGTTCTTGCTGCAACTGCTTGGGCTTTTAAAGCCTCTATATGAAAGGCTGCGGGCATCTCTGCCGCCACAACTCCCTTTAAGTACTCTTCCATTTTTACTTTCTCTACTTTTTTTGTTTTTATATTATATATATCAATCTCATAATCCTCTGTTATATTTTCCTCTTCTTTTACTTTAACTTGATTTTCTTCTTCATTAATAAAAATATCATATCCTAATATTAACACCATGGGTATAATTACTGTTATAAATAAAATAAAAGCTGCTCCTATAGTTATCCTCTTCATATACTCCTCCTTTGTCCAATGTTTTTTTAGAATTTTGTGTTCTATTTTAATTCTATGCAGGAGGCGGGAGGAATATGATTTATTTTAATGAAAGAGGAGAAGGAAGAGTTGACAATTGAAGGTAATTTTATTCACTTCGTTCATAAAATATTATATTTAAAATCGGCTTCAGCCGATTTATACCTTAATTGTCCACTGTCAATCGTCAATTATTATTTATAATAGAAAAAAGTGGCCTTTTGGCCACTTTTCACCTTATTTCTTCTTTCTTCTTTACACTTTCTTCTTTATCTTTAGTCATTTCTATATATTTTTGCTCCTAAATTTGTTAATTTTTCTTCTATATTAGAATATCCACGGTCTATATGATGGACTTCTGTTATTTCAGTTTCTCCTTCTGCTATAAGACCGAATAAAATAAGTGCCGCACCTGCTCTAAGATCCGTTGCTTTTACTGGGGCGCCTTGTATTTCTCCGTCCCCTTCTATTATTGCGCTTCTACCATCTATTTTTATGTTGGCTCCCATTCTCTTTAATTCGTCTACATGCATAAACCTATTTTCAAATACTGTTTCTATAATGACACTTGTTCCTTCTGCTTTAGCCATTAGTGCCATGAACTGGGACTGCATATCTGTTGGAAAACCTGGATAGGGCAATGTTTTTACATCTAGGGCTTTTACTTTATTATTTCCTATTACCCTAATTTTATCTTCCTCTTCTACTACCTCAACTCCGGCTTCTATTAGTTTTGCTATGATTGGTTTTATATGATCTATTATAACATTATCTATTAGTACGTTTCCTCCAGTTATAGCAGCCGCTACCATAAATGTTCCTGCCTCTATTCTGTCGGGGATTATTGAGTGGTTAGCTCCATTTAGTTCATTGACTCCCTTTATTCTAATAGTATTAGTTCCTGCACCCTTTATATTGGCTCCTAGTTTATTTAAGAAGTTAGCGAGATCTACTATCTCAGGTTCCATGGCACAGTTTTCTATTATTGTTTCACCTTCTGCCATAGTTGCAGCCATCATTATGTTTTCTGTAGCTCCAACACTGGGGAAGTCTAAGTATATTTTTTCACCTACTAATTTGTCTACTTTTGCTTCAATATATCCATGACCGACTTTAATATCGGCACCTAATGCTTTAAAACCTTTAAGATGTAAATCTATAGGTCTTGTACCTATGGCACATCCTCCCGGTAATGATATCTTTGCTTTTCCTATCCTTGCAAGTAATGGTCCCATAACTAAAAATGATGCCCTCATTTTTCTCATTAAGTCATAGGGTGCTTCAAATTTATTTAACTTTGAACTATTTATTTTCATTTTACCTTCGTCTATCTTTTGTACCTTTGATCCCAAACTTAATAAAACCTCAGATATAACTTCTACATCCCTTAGATTCGGAACATCTTCTAAAATACAGTCTTCCGTGGCTAATAAAGATGCAGCTATTATAGGTAGGGCGGAATTTTTAGCTCCACTTATCCTTACAGTTCCATTAAGTGGGGGACTGTTTTCTACGATGATTTTTGTCAATTTTGGTGTCCTCCCTTTGCCGAAGCTGGGGCTTCGGAATTGTTAATTTTTAATTGTTAATTGTTAGTTATTGTAGGTTCATAGTTTTTGCTTTGGACCGGCGCTTCGGAATTTTAAATTGTATATTTTTAATTATAAATTGGGGTGATTTTCTTCGTTACTGGGGGATTCGTAATCCCACAGTTTTTCACCTTTCCCAGTTTTATTGGTTGGGGGATTACGAATCCCCCAACAACGATATAATGTTTTTGGGCTGTTAGTTGGTTTTGTTCTTTTAATCTGTTTTATTTTCGGTCCATTCCCGCCACTTTCAGGGCGGATGGACTGGGCATGCCCAGTCCCTACGTTTTCCGAAGCTGGGGCTTCAGAATTGTTAATTTTTAATTGTTAATTGTTAGTTATTGTAAGTTCATAGTTTTTGCCTTGGACCGGCGCTTCGGAATTTTAAATTGTATATTTTAAATTATAAATTGGGGTGATTTTCTTCGTTACTGGAGGATTCGTAATCCCACAGTTTTTCACCTTTCCCAGTTTCATTGGTTGGGGGATTACGAATCCCCCAACAACGATATAATGTTTTTGGGCTGTTAGTTGGTTTTGTTCTTTTAATCTGTTTTATTTTCGGTCCATTCCCGCCACTTTCAGGGCGGATGGACTGGGCATGCCCAGTCCCTACGTTTTCCGAAGCTGGGGCTTCAGAATTGTTAATTTTTAATTGTTAATTGTTAGTTATTGTAGGTTCATAGTTTTTGCTTTGGACCGGCGCTTCGGAATTTTAAATTGTATATTTTAAATTATAAATTGGGGTGATTTTCTTCGTTACTGGAGGATTCGTAATCCCACAGTTTTTCACCTTTCCCAGTTTTATTGGTTGGGGGATTACGAATCCCCCAACAACAAGTCTCTAGCTTCGACTTCAATCGAAGGTTTCCTTATCTATTCTTTATTCTATATTATTTATTCTTTGCTTTTAACTTTCTTCTTTCTTCTTTACACTTTCTTCTTTAACACTAACTCTCCACTTTCCACTATCTTTTTAAATCAATATTCTTTCCTAATAATGGGTGTTCCAATCCAAATATAGGTTTTATCTTCATATTTGTTATATCTCATTGCTATATTAATATTCATTTTATTATTGCCTGTGTAGATGTGCTTACTAATATTTGGGGAATATGCAGATATGCTTGTTAAGTTGGACTTTAAAACCCCTTCTACCTTTTCTCCATTTATAATGTTTAAGGATTTTGATAAACTTGTAAATTTCTCTATACTATTTAATTTTCCCTTAAATGTGCCTATTATACAAGTGGTAATTTGTGTATTAATATTAAATTTTTTAGATATTTTCTTTATTTTTCTCTCAATATCACTAATATTCGTTAAATTATTACCTTGTATAATATCTATTGATAGCTCACTTCTTATTTTATTATTATATTTATGATTATACAAGGTTATATTGATAGTTCTACCTAATCCGTCCCATCCCTTCGTTATAATTGTTTTTTTATTTTTATTGTTGATTATTTTCATGTTATATGTATTATTATCGACATTTAATGCGTTAACTATATCTTGATTTGTCTTTTTCATCTCTTTTATGTCCATAGTCCCATTAGTAAATAGGCCTTTACAAGTTATATTGGTCTCATATAATTTTGCTCCTGTTTTATTAAATACATCAAATAAATCTGAAGTATATTGTATTGTCCCCTTAGCCCAAACATTATTTATTATTGCCATTAATATTATTATTGCTATTAGTGATGTTTTTTTAAGGATTTTCATTTATGAGAACCGCCTTTCTTTTAAAGAATGGAGAATAAAGAATAAAGAATAGATATGGTGCAAAGTGGCCAGAGGCCACTTTGTTTCTATTTAATTTGTAGTTTCGACTTCAGTCGAAAGTTACCTTATCTATTCTTTATTCTTCATTCTTTATTATTTAACTAAAAAAGGAGGAAAGGTAAAGGTATAAAAATGTAAAGGGGGACAAAACATTTTTATCACTATTACCTTTCCTCACTATTATAGAGTTTTAACAAGGACAAGCTGTTTTATACACTTTATTTTTATTTTTTTATTTTTGTTCTAATTAGAAGAGTATACCGAAGCGGGGATTCTGAGGTTAAAATTATAAGTTGGGATGAGTTTCTTCGTTAGTGAAGGGATTGGTAATCCCTTAGTTTTTCACCTTTTCCAGTTTTATTGGTTGTGGGATTACGAATCCCCTAACAACGAGACCGGAAAATGAATTCTCCTCTCCTCTATAAATAATAAAGGAAGTGGCCTAGGCCACTCCCTTTATTATTTATTTCCGTTTCGCCATATTTATCCTATTTAAAGCCTTTCTAAAGGCTACTTCTGCCCTCATTAAGTCCACTTCATCGGAGCTTTTCTTATTTAGTCTTTCTTCAGCTCTTTTTTTGGATTCTTCGGCTCTTTTTACATCTATTTCTTCTGGCCACTCGGCAGCATCTGTGATTATTGTTGTTTTATCTCTACCTACTTCAACATATCCTCCTGCTATTGTGGCCTCTTTTTCTTCATTGTTCTGACTTATTTTTATTCTACCTATATTAAGGGGAGTTACTAATGGTATATGATTTTTCATAATACCTAGATCCCCCTCTTGTCCCCTTACTACCACCCTATCAACTTCTTCTTCAAAGAATTTTCTATCGGGGGTAACTATTTCTAGGACAAATCCTGCCATATAAACACCTCCTACCTATGGAGCTTTGTCTATTCTTCTTCGTTCATTTCCTTTGCCTTCTCTATTACGTCCTCTATAGTTCCAGCAAATAGGAAAGCAGACTCTGGTAAGTCATCATGTTTGCCATCTAAGATCTCCTTAAATCCTTTTACTGTTTCCTTTATAGGTACATATTTACCAGGCATACCTGTAAACTGTTCCGCAACAGTAAATGGCTGTGATAGGAAACGTTGTATTTTCCTTGCACGGGATACTGTTAGTTTATCCTCTTCTGAAAGTTCATCCATACCAAGGATTGCGATTATATCCTGTAGTTCTTTATATTTTTGTAGTACCTCCTGTACTCTACGGGCAACATTGTAGTGTTCTTCTCCCACAATGGCAGGGTCTAGTATCCTTGATGTTGAATCAAGGGGGTCAACTGCTGGGTATATACCTAACTCAGATATTTGTCTTGATAAAACCGTTGTTGAGTCTAAGTGGGCAAATGTTGTTGCCGGTGCCGGGTCAGTTAAGTCGTCGGCCGGTACATATACCGCCTGAACCGATGTTATAGAACCCTTTCTAGTTGATGTTATTCTCTCTTGTAATTCACCCATCTCTGTAGCTAGGGTTGGCTGATAACCAACGGCACTTGGCATACGTCCAAGTAATGCTGAAACCTCTGAACCGGCTTGGGTAAATCTAAATATATTATCAATAAATAATAATACATCTTGACCTTCCCTATCTCTAAAGTGTTCTGCCATGGTTAAGCCTGTAAGGGCAACACGCATCCTTGCTCCTGGAGGCTCATTCATCTGACCAAATACAAGGGAAGTCTTTTCCAGTACTCCCGATTCTTCCATTTCATAATAAAGGTCATTACCTTCTCTAGTTCTCTCTCCAACTCCGGCGAATACTGAAAGTCCACCGTGCTCAGTTGCTATATTGTTTATAAGCTCCTGGATAAGCACTGTCTTTCCAACTCCAGCACCACCAAATAGTCCAACTTTACCACCCTTTGCATATGGGGCTATAAGGTCAACTACCTTTATACCTGTTTCAAATATTTCTGTGGCTGTTTGTTGTTCTTCAAATGCCGGTGCTTCCCTATGGATAGGAGATTTAACCTTTGTCTTGGGATCTTTCTTTCCATCTATTGCATCACCAAGGACATTAAACATTCTACCTAAGGTTTTTTCTCCCACTGGAACCGAAATAGGTGCTCCAGTATCTATAGCTTCCATTCCCCTAACAAATCCATCTGTGGAATCCATGGCTATACATCTTACTGTATCGTCCCCTATATGCTGGGCAACTTCAACTACAACCTTTTTCTTTTTATCTTCTATTGTTATAGCATTTAAAAGTTCCGGTAGGTTCTCTTCACTAAATCTAATATCAACTACAGGACCGATTATCTGTACAATCTTACCTACGTTTTTTTCAGCCATTTATTTCAACTCCTTCCTGTTTCCTATTTATCTATTATTTAAGAGCCTCTGCTCCACCTACTATTTCTGATATCTCTTGGGTGATAGATGCTTGACGAGCTCTATTGTATTTTAATTCAAGACTATCTATCATATCTTCAGCATTATCTGTGGCTGATTGCATGGCTGTTCTCCTTGCTCCCTGCTCACTGGCTGAAGCCTCTATCATGGCTCCATATATACTACTTTTAATATATTTAGGTATTAAGTAACTAAGTACCTCTTCTGCTGAAGGCTCATACTGTATAAGGGTTTTCCTTTCCTTTTCCCCAGTGTCTTCACCTTCTATGTTTTCAGCCGGTAAAAGCTTCATCATTTTAGCTTCTTGGGAAATAGGACTATTAAACACCGTATATACAAGATAAACCTCATCTATTTCTTCCTTTTCATATAACTCTATGACCGTTTTTCCTATGTTATCAGCATCGGTATACCTTGGATCTTCAGATATATGTAGAAATTCACCTTCTATATTATATCCTCTATTTTTAAAGTAGTCTCTACCCTTTGAACCCACAGTTATCAGAGCTGAATTGTCTTTATTTTTATCTATATGGTTTTCCGTTAGTTTTATAACATTACTATTATATCCCCCTGCTAAACCTCTATCTCCGGTTATTACAATATATCCGGTATTTTTTACATCACGTTTTTCTAAAAATGGATGCTTTATACCTGTGGTTTCAGCAAGTATCTCCTGAATACTTCTAACCACTGTATTAAAGTAGGGTCTAGTTTTCTCTAGCTTTTCCCTTGCCTTTCTTAGTTTAGCAGAAGCTACAAGTTCCATAGCCTTTGTTATTTGTTTTGTATTATTTACACTACGGATTCTTCTTTTTATATCCCTCATTGATTGGCCCATATCTCCACCTCCTTATTTTCAAAGTAACTTTCGAATGAATTCGAAGCTACGTATATCTATTTATGGGGAGAATTATCTATGAAAAATTCTTTTTAAATTCTTCTATTGCAGACTTTAACTTCTCTTCAGTTTCATCTGTAAGTTTTTTAGTTTCTATTATAGATTTACCAACCTCTGGGTAATTATTTTCCATAAAGTTTAAGAATTCACTCTCAAATTTCTTTATCTTATCAACTGGTATATCAGTTAGATATTTATTTATGGCAGCATAAATCACCATAACCTGCTCTTCAACTGGAACCGGTGAATACTGGGGCTGTTTTAGTATTTCCATTAGTCTTTCCCCTTGGGCTAATCTAGCCTGGGTATCCTTATCTAGGTCAGATCCAAACTGGGCAAATGCCGCCAGTTCTCTATATTGTGCCAACTCCAGTTTTATTTTCGATGCAACCTTCTTCATTGCCTTTATCTGAGCGGAACCACCAACACGGGATACAGAAAGTCCTGAGTTAACGGCTGGTCTTTGTCCCGAGAAGAATAACTCCGACTCTAGGAATATCTGACCATCGGTTATGGATATAACGTTTGTTGGTATATATGCCGATATATCCCCTGCAAGGGTTTCTATTATTGGAAGGGCTGTGATTGAACCACCGCCATACTTTTTATCAAGTCTGGCTGCCCTCTCAAGTAGTCTTGAGTGTAGGTAAAATACATCCCCTGGATATGCCTCACGTCCCGGTGGACGACGAAGTAATAATGACATGGTACGATAAGCAACGGCGTGCTTTGAAAGATCATCATATATTATTAAGACGTCTTTTCCATTTTCCATAAACTCTTCACCCATGGCAACTCCAGCATAGGGTGCTATATATTGAAGTGGTGCTAGCTCACTGGCTGTTGATGATACAACTATGGAATAATCCATGGCACCATTTTCTTCTAATGTATTAACTATCTGTGCAACAGTTGATCTTTTCTGACCTATTGCCACATATATACAAATAACATCTTGATCTTTTTGATTTAATATGGTGTCGATAGCTATGGCTGTCTTACCAGTCTGTCTATCACCTATTATTAACTCCCTTTGTCCTCTACCTATAGGTATCATAGAGTCTATTGCCTTAATACCTGTTTGTAGTGGAACATCAACAGATTTTCTCTCTATAACTCCAGGAGCCTTTCTTTCAACTGGTCTAAATTTATCTGATTTTATAGGTCCCTTTCCATCTATTGCTTGACCTAGGGAGTTTACAACTCTACCTATCATTTGGTCTCCAACTGGAACCTCAACTATTCTTTCTGTTCTTTTTACAGTATCGCCCTCTTTTATATTATCATCGGAGCCTAAAAGCACACATCCTACATTGTCCTCCTCAAGGTTTAGAGCCATACCATAAACTTCTCCAGGGAATTCTAAAAGCTCCCCTGCCATACAATTTTCAAGGCCGTGGATTCTTGCTATACCATCACCAACCTGTATAACTGTACCAACATCCACAACATCTAGTTTATTTTCATACCTTTTTATTTGCTCTTTTATAATTGAACTTATTTCTTCAGGTCTAAGATTCATTAGTTTTCACCCCTATCATTTTGCTATTCTTACATTACTAAGATTTTTCTTAATCTCTTCAATCTGACCTTGTATACTTGAGTCTATTACTCTGTCTTCTATTTTTAGTAAAACTCCGCCTAATACTTTTTCATCAACAGCATTTGTAAGAATAACCGTTTTATCTAGTTTTTTAGATAACTTGTCTTGAAGTTTTTCCTTCTCTTTATCACTCATCTTAACTGCTGTAATAGCTTTAGCTTCGATTATTCCCTGTTCTTCATTAGAAAGTATTGTGTATTCTTTGCTTATATCGGAAACAAACTTTTCCCTTCTTTTATCTACTAATATGTAGAGAAGGTTTAGTATTTCCCCGGATACCCTATCTTTAAATATGGAGTTTATAATATCTTTTTTCTCATTATTTGATAATTTAGGGTGTTCAAATACTGTTTTTAATTGTGGTTCATTATTAAAAACATGGGACACTCCATTTATTTCTTCTTTAAAGGTTTCAAGTTTATCTAGCTCAATAGCTACTTCAAATAGCGCCTCTGCATATCTTTTTCCTACTAATTCTGCCATTGTTTTTCCCCTACCTCATTGATAAACTTATCTATCATTTCCCTATGGGAACCTTCATCTAGGTTTTTATCAACAACCTTAGAAGCAGCCATCATAGCTATAGTTACAACCTCTTCTTTTAGTTCTTCTGTAGCTTTTTGTCTCTCGGCCTCTATTTCTCTTCTAGCCCTTTCTACTATTTTATTTGCCTCTTCTTTAGCTTCAGTAACTATTTGTTCCCTTAGTTCTTCTCCTCGCTTCTTAGATGTTTCTATTATTTCCTGGCCTTCTTTTTTAGCATCATCTATCTTTTGTTCATATTGTGACTTTAAACTTATTGCATCTTCCTTCTTTTCCTTTGCTTCGTTTATATTATCCTCTATACCCTGTTTTCTTTTTTCAAGCATTTCTAAAACAGGTTTATATAAAAATTTTGCTAAAACACCAAGTAGTACAAGGGTGGCAATTAGCTGTATAATCACCGTTTGTGGTTCCGGTAACGCCTTTACAACAAAGTCCATGTTCATCTATTACTGCCTCCTTCCTTATTCTGGATAAGGTCTTAATAATCTATCATTTATTTCTGTATTTTCCTAACAATAAGAGATGGGTATCCTAACCCACCTCTTTATGTAGTTTTATCCTACTAATGGTTTAACGAATAATAGGATTATTGCAATGATTAGTCCATAGATACCTGTTGTCTCGGCGATAGCCTGACCTAGTACCATTGTTCTTATTATGTCACCTTGAGCTTCCGGTTGTCTTCCAACACCTTCTGCTGCTTTACCTGCTGCATAACCCTGTCCTATACCAGGACCTATACCTGCTATAGCCGCTAATCCTGCACCTACTGCTGACATTCCAAGTATAAAATCTGTACCACTAATTCCTTCTAACATTTTATTTCCTCCTTTAAATAATAGTCTTTTTTATTTATTTTATATATTAGAACCCTTAGGTTCAGTGTTGACTGTTACTCATCTGCTGCCATTGATACGAAAATCATGGTAAGCATCATAAATATAAATGTTTGTATTAACCCAGCAAATACATCAAAGTATGCATGGAATACTGAAGTTACCACAGGTGTCACAATGTAACTCAAAATCCCAAGTGCGGAATTCAAAGCAGAGTATAATAGTCCCATTATTATAACACCACTTAGTATGTTACCAAATAAACGGAATGATAATGACACTGGGTTTGCCAACTCCCCTATTATATTTATAGGGAATAAAAACCAGATGGGTTCAAAGAAACCTTTAAAATAGCCTCCTAAACCATTTCCCTTTATACCATAATATTGGGTTAATACAAATGTCATTATGGCAAGGGTAAAGGGAATACTATAATCCGATGTAGGAGGTGTAAACCCTAGCAGTCCAAATAAATTGGCCACAGCTAAATAAAGTGCCAATGTTCCTATATATGGAGTAAAGTTTTTAAACTTTTCCCCCATGGTTGTTCTTACTAGGTTGTCAATGGCTTCCACTAAGGTTTCTATTACATTTAGAAAACCCTTTGGCTTTTCATTTGGATCGGCTTTTTTAACTCTATAATTTACGTAAAAAGCAAAAATACTTAATAATATTACTACTAAAAGACTGTTTATAATGGTTCTTGATAATATCACATTTCCAGCACCATCTACTATTTCAAACAATTTTATACCTCCCTTCTTTTTTGTAATGGAGAGTTGAAAATTGAGAATTGACAATTTAAGGTGATTTTACTCCCTTTGGTCGTAAAATTATTAAAATTCCAAATCGGCTTCAGCCGATTTGTTCCTTAACTCTCAACTGTCCATTGTCAATTGTCAATTTTTTTTAACGGTTTCATAAAAACTATCGGCTAAAATTATTATTTTAACCATAAAAAATCCTAATGCTGTTGTTATGAAGTTTATGTAGTCTGCTTTCGCAGCTATTATCAGAACTAAACCATAAATACTATATCTTATAATATAATTCCCAACTATGTATGGCATTATCTGTTTTTTTCCCATTTTGATGGATTTTTTTAGTGTAAGGGCCATTAACCTAAAGTTTAATACATTTATTAATGTGCCAAATATAAATCCATATACATATGGTTTAGGATTGTCAACAGTGAAAAAAAGTATTCCTATAATAAATAAAGAAAAAATTATAACCCTTTTTATAACTTTAAATTGGGTATTTCCAAGTAAACTCAAATTATCACTTCCTTTTAGATAACTTATCTGTTATCTTAAATAGGTTTAAAAAAGATGCTGCTACCCCCAGTATTAGAAAAATAATAAGGAATATAACCTCTGTACCTAACTTATTATCTAAAAAATTACCAAATATTATTCCAATTAATATGGGCACAATCATAGATATCCCGATTTGGGTTATCAATGATAAATTTCTTAATATTTTAGATTTATCCTCTTTCTTCATTCTATCACTCCAAAATTATTTTTCAATATTATTATTATACAAAAAGAGTTTATATTTTTAGAATATTTCGTCATTATAGTTAACCTATTTAATTTATCCAATTAATATTATATACCTTTATGCCATTATTGTTAAATATATCTTAGTTAAAAAGTATATAACACATATACCTATTTTAAGCTATTGAAAACATTTTCACAACACCTTTTTAAAAAATTTTATTTGTTATTTTTATAACAAGTTTTAGGTTTTATGGACAACTTTGTTTTTTGTTTAACAATAATAATAAAGAAGAATGGGTAAAGAAGAAAGAAAAATTATTAAATATATTCAGTCCCTACACTGGTTGGGGGATTACGAATCCCCCAACCACAAAATCTCTAGCTTTGACTTCAGTCTAAGATTTGCTTATCTATTCTTTTTTCTTTGCATTTAAAATAATCTGGGAATAAATTCCCTTCTACAGTTTCAAAATAATAATTCCCGATAGTTCATCGGAAAGGGCATGCCCTGTCCCTACATAAAATAGAAAAAAGTGGCCATCGGCCACTTTTTACCTTAATTCTTCTTTATCTTTAAACTTCCATTTTCTTAATATCATCAGCAATAATAAGGTCTGCTTCTGTGTTTGCTTTTACTTCTTCTACTGTTGCTTCTGGTCCTAGTTCTGTTAGTACTAGACCCTTTTCTGTCACCTTCATAACACCCATTTCAGTTATGATAAGATCTACTTCCCCTGCCGCTGTAAGGGGTAGTTGACATTCCTTTAATATTTTAGGTCTTCCCTTAGCTGTATGGGTCATAGCTATTATAACCTTTTTAGCACCTACAACTAGGTCCATAGCTCCTCCCATGCCCGGTACCATCTTACCAGGTATCATCCAGTTTGCTAAGTTACCCTTTTCATCAACTTGAAGGGCTCCTAATACTGTTGCATCCACATGTCCACCCCTTATTATTCCAAAGGAAGTGGCACTATCAAAGAATGCTCCACCTTTTTTTACGGTTACATACTGTCCCCCAGCATTTGTTAAATCCTTATCTTCTTTTCCCTCTTCAGGAACGGGTCCTATACCTACAAACCCATTTTCTGACTGTAAAGTAATGTCTATATCTTCATCTATGTAGTTTGCAACCATTGTAGGTAATCCAATACCTAAGTTTACAACATCTCCATCCTTAAATTCCTTAGCTACTCTTTTAGCTATTAATTGTTTCATCTCTTTCTTATCCATTACTTTTCACCCCCTACAATATAATCAACAAATATACTAGGTGTCATTACATCATTAGGGTCTATTTCCCCTACTTCTACTATCTCATCGGCCTCTACTATAACAATATCCGCCGCTGTTGCCATAAGGGGATTGAAATTTCTAGTTGACTTATTATAGTAAACGTTTCCCTTCTTATCAACTTTAGCCCCTGATATTAATGCAACATCAGCCTTAAGGGGAAGTTCTAACAAAAATTCTTCTCCATTTACTTTAATCTTTTCTTTTCCCTCTTCAACTATTGTACCTATACCTGTGGGAGTTAAAAATCCTCCTAGACCTGAACCCCCGGCTCTTACCCTTTCTGCTAAGGTTCCCTGGGGAACTAGCTCTACATCAGTTTCCTTTTCATTCATTTGTCTTCCTGTCTCAGGATTAGTTCCTATATGGGAAGCAATAATCTTTTTCACTTGTTTACTTACAACAAGTTTACCTATACCCACATCTGGAAATCCAGTATCGTTACCTATTACTGTTAAATCCTTAGTCCCCTTTTTCTCTAGGGCATCAATAATCTTATGTGGACTTCCACAACCAAGGAATCCTCCAATCATCACTGACATACCATCTTTTATATGCTCCACAGCTTCTTCAACAGATATTAATTTATTCATGGTATACCCCCGTTTCTTTATTTTATATTTAATATATTTTATTTTATCTCTAACATTATAGGTATTCTAGAATATTTTATATATTCCTTCTTTTTTTTAAAGAATAGATAATAGAGAATAAAGAATAGATGTGGTTATTTTACTCACTTCGTTCGTAAAATTTCATTATAATAAAAACAAAGTGGCCTACGGCCACTTTGCTCCTTATTTATTCCTTATTCTTTTCTTTAAGTTCTCTATTCTTTATTTAGAGTTGGAGGTATAAAATTATTTTTTAAGGGAATAATTACAGAAAATAAAATAGAGGTGATAGGTTTGAAAGAAAATATAAGTATAGATAAAAGTTTTAAATTTTCTTTAAGAATTATAAAGTTATATAAGTACTTGTGCAAGACTAAAAAAGAGTTTGTTTTATCTAAGCAACTACTTAGATCAGGTACAAGCATAGGTGCCAATCTCAATGAAGGAATATATGCCCAAAGTAAAAAGGACTTTTTATCAAAAATGTATTTAGCTTTTAAGGAGGCTAACGAAACTGAGTATTGGCTGCAACTACTAGTGTCTACAGAGTACTTAAACAAAGAAAAAACGACCCCCATATTAAATGACTGTATTGAACTAAAAAAATTACTACATGCAACAATAAAGACAACAAAGAAAAACCTTTCTATTAAAGAATAGATAATAGATGTGGTTATTTTACTCACTTCGTTCGTAAAATTTCATTATAATAAAAACAAAGTGGCCTACGGCCACTTTGCTCCTTATTTATTCTTTATTCTCTATTCTTTATTCTTTGTATTAAAAAACTATGCTACATTTCTTAACATATATAAGCTTGCACTTTCATTTTTACTTACATCTATAATTCTATCTCCAACTTTTGGATCTATTTCTTTGTATTTTTTAATGTTCTCTATTAATGCATCCCTTACTAATTCATATGTGTTGGTCCATTGAACCTCTCTTAACATTGTAAAGTTATCCTGTCCTCCTGCTAAGAAGTCATTTGTTGAAGCTGTATATGTTTTATCCATTTCAATAGCTGTTCCATCTTCTAAGGTAATATCTATTACCCTTTCGCCTTCCGGTTTTGTTGAGTCATAAGTGAATTTAAGACCAGATATTTGTAACATACCCTTTTCTAATGTTACACTTTGCTCTAACATAGCCTTTATTTGTGCTCCTGTCATTTCACCGGTTACTATAGTATTATCAAAAGGCATTACTTCAAATACCTCTCCAACTGTTATATCCCCAGCATCCATATTAGCTCTGATTCCACCGGCATTTGTAAAGGATATATCTGTCTCTACCATTTCCCTTACAGCATCAGTCATCCAGTTTCCTGCAGCTGACTCATTGTTATAGTCTTTAGTTAATCCATTAGGTGCTTTACCTATCACTTCACCGAAGATTGGCTCTAAAGTTTCATTATATTTAGCAACCATATCTTCCATAGCCTTTACTGGTTCAACATCTAAGTTACCTTTTCTTACCTCTATAAGTTCTACATCTTTTTTAACTACTTCTTTTTTATTTGTATCATACATAAGGGTTATATGACCCATCATTCTTCCATGTTTATATCCCATAACTAAAGGCATATCATTAACTATACCCGTTACTTGTCTATGGCTATGACCCCCTATTACAGCATGGGCACCAGTAACTCCTTGAGCTAGTTCTTTTAATGCTCCAGTTATTTCTCCTGTTTCCCTATCTTGATCGGCAGGGATATGACCTAATAATACTACTATATCTGCACCCTTTCTTTTTACTTCAGGGATAAGTTTATTTGCTATCTTAACTGGGTCTTCAAATGTGTAATCCTTTACATATTCATATTTTGCAGCAGTAGTTGTTTCTTCAGTTGCAAAACCAATAATACCTATATTAATTCCATTTTTCTCAACTATCGTATAAGGCTTTGCCCAAGATACTAGTTTACCATCTTTATATATATTGGAAACAAGTACTTCATACTCTGCATCTCCAAAGGTTTCAAGGGCTTTTTCTATACCCCAGTCAAATTCGTGATTTCCTATTGTGGTTGCATCATATCCTATTGTATTCATCATCTCAACAACTGGCTTTCCAAAAAGTACATTTGACATAGGTGTCCCTTGGAAAGAGTCTCCAGCATCTAATATAACAGTACCCTCTGGATTTTGACTCTTATAATAGTTCATATAAGCAGCTAGTTTAGCAGCTCCTGCCTCATATCCACCTTCTAGTTTACCGTGGAAATCATTAGTTGTTAATATGTCTATTTTCTTAACATGATCATTATTTGTTGGGAATTTTTCAAATTTCATTATATCTGAAATCATCTTTGATATATCTGTATTGTTAAGAACACCTTCAAAGTTTTCAGAACCCGGTCCATATGAGAATACAGGAACCATGTTTCCTGAGTGTCCACCTGTATCACTTTTTGCTCTAACACTGGCACTCATAACTCCAGCATTATATTTGTCTGCTATGATACTTCCTATTTCCCAACCTACTTTATAGGCATAGTATAAACTACCATCATCCTCATTAACAATACTTCCATTAAACTTAGCTACTTCTTCGTCTGTTAGTTCTATATTTGCATATGTTTTAAATACTTCCTTCACACTTTCTGTGGTATATCCAGTTCCTTCTTCATTTTCTACTAGCTTTCCAGCCATATATTCTGGAGAAACCTCTATTTCCTTAAGAGCTTCTATATCCATTACTTCTGAAGCTGCAAATCCCATTGTTTCGTGGTCAGCTAACACTATAACTAATGTTTCTTTATCTTTTTTAGCAAAGTCTACTGCCTTTTTAACAGCATTATCAAACTCTATAGTTTCTTTCCATACCCCTGTAACATCTGCTGCATGGGCTGCGTGGTCTATTCTAGCTCCCTCTACCATTAAGAAGAAACCATCTTTTGATTTATCAAGAACTTCTAAAGCCTTATCTTGCATCTCAACTAATGTTGGTTCATTACTATTAGTTTCTTCCCTATCTGCTTTATAGTTCATATATGAAGGATGGAATAACCCTAATAATTTGTCTGCATCTTTAACTTTATTTAGTTCATCTCTATTAGATGCATATGTATAACCCTTTTCTTTAAACTTTTCAACTAAGTCTACACCATCTTGCTTTTTAGGTGAAAAGTATTTTGAACCTCCACCAAGTAAAACATCATAATCACTTTCAAGCATTTCTCTAGCTATAGCTGCATTATCTGATCTACTATCTACACTAGCTGTAAAAGCTGCAGGTGTGGCATCAACTACTGTATTGGTTGATATAACTCCAACCTTACTTCCATTAGCCTTAAATAGGTCCAATATGCTGTCTACTTTAAGACCATTTTCATCTACTCCAACCATTCCATTACCTGTTTTAACTCCTGTGGCCATAGCCGTTCCAGCAGCTGCTGAATCGGTCACTATGTTATCAGCAGAATAGGTTTGCATTAAAGCAACATTAGGTAACGTTTGCATAAACAGCTTTCCTACTCTACCATGTTCAAATAATCTAGCCACCTCTAATTGACCTACTCCCATTCCATCTCCTACCATAACTATGACATTTTTTATTTCTCTCTGTTCCTCTGTCTTGTCCTTAGCCATAATAGGACTTGTAAATACTGTTGTTATTATTAGCATAATAACTAATAACATTGATATTTTTTTCTTATTCATATTTTTTCCTCCCTTTATTTATATATGGTATTTATAACTTAATGTTTAAATTCGACATTTTTTTGTGGAATCCTTCTTTTAATTAAAGAATAGATGTGGTTATTTTACTCCCTATGGTCGTAAAATTTCATTATAATGGGCTGGGGGATTACGAATCCCCCAGCAACAAATCAAGATTACCAATACACTAGTAACGAATCAAGATTACCAATACACTAGTAACAAATCAGGATTACCAATACACTAGCAAGATAGATTGAAAATCACTAGAGCAATTAATATAAACAGGGAATGAATTCCTCTCTACAGTTTCAGACCCGTAGTTTTTGGATATTTCATTGGACAGGGCATGCCCTGTCCCTACGTCTTTATATTTCTTCTTTCTTCTTTACACTTTCTTCTTTAATTAAGATTTCCACTATCCTCTCGGATGCTTTTCCGTCACCGTAGGGATTTACTGCATTGGACATTTTATTATATTCTTCTTCATTGTTCACAAGGGTATCTATCTCTCTAAATATATTATCCCTTTCCACACCTAATAGTTTTGCTGTTCCAGCCTCTATACCCTCAGGTCTTTCAGTTTCCCTTCTTGCTACTAATATGGGTTTTCCAAGGGATGGAGCCTCTTCTTGGATTCCCCCTGAGTCTGTAACTATAAGATAACTTCTAGCCTGAAGATTGGCAAAGGGTAAATAGTCTAAAGGTTCTATAATATGTACTCTATCTAAATCCTTTAATATAGGATTGGCGATATTTCTTACTTTGGGATTTAAATGTATGGGGAATATCACCTCTACATCTTCATTTTTAAGCACCACATCTTTTATTGCATTAAAAATGTTTTCCATTGGTTTTCCAAGGTTCTCTTTTCTATGGGCTGTCATGGTTATTATCTTTTTGTTTTTATAGTCTATACTATTTAATAGTTCATTTTCAAAAACATATTCATCATCCACAACTTCAAACAAAGCATCTATCTGGGTATTTCCAGTAATAAATATTCTACTATCTTCATACCCTTCATTTAATAAATTTAATCTGCTTTTTTCTGTCGGTGCAAAGTGATAATTAGTTATTACACCGGCTAACTTTCTATTTGCCTCCTCTGGATATGGAGAGTATAGATTTCCACTCCTTAGTCCTGCTTCCACATGTCCCACCTTAATGTTATTGTAAAATCCAGCTAATGCACCGGCAAATGTCGTGCTAGTATCTCCATGGACCAATAATACATCGGGTTTAAATTCCTTTATGACTTTCTCTAGTCCATTTAAAGCCCTTGTTGTTATCTCTGCTAGGGTCTGTCCCGGCTTAAATATATTTAAATCATAATCTGGCTTTATATTAAATACGTTTAAAACTTGATCCAACATCTCCCTATGTTGTGCAGTTACACAAATCTTATCTATAACATTTTCATTTTCCCTTAATTTTTTTACCACAGGAGCCATTTTTATGGCCTCTGGTCTGGTGCCGAAGGTTGATAATACTTTTATTTTTTTCATTTTATTCATTTTATTCATTCCTTTCCTTTTATATAATTGACAATCGACAGTTGCCAATTGAAAATTAAAGGTGGTTTTACTCCCTTTGGTCGTAAAATATTATTGTAATAAGTGCTGGGGGATTACGAATCCCCCAGCAACTGGACAAGGGGGAATGAATTCCTCTTTACAGTGAATAACCCATCGGATAGAGCATGCCCTGTCCATACATAATTTAATTTTGCGAGCATAGCGAGTAAAATCACCTTATTTATTCTTTATTCTCTATTATTTATTCTTTAATAAAAAAGCAAGGTCTCCCTTGCTTTTTACTTATTTCTTTCTTTTGCTTTTTTTCCTGCCACTATTCTTTTTCTAGCTGCAGCTAGTATAGATACTGAAAATATTCCTCCAAGTATCATTACAGCGGTACTAGGTTTTGCATCCGTTAGTATTACAGCAGATACACCTAAAAATACACTTATTGTATATAAAACTAAAACTGTTTGTTTTTGGCTTAATCCTCTTTTTAAAAGTCTGTGATGAAGGTGACCCTTATCGGCTTCATATATTGGTTTTTTATTTATAACCCTTCTAATTATTGCAAAAGTTGTATCAAAAATAGGAATACCAAGAACTAATATCGGTATGGCAATACCTATTGCAGCAACACTTTTCATTACCCCTTTTATTGCTATAACCGACAGCATATATCCTAAAAACAATGCACCGGTATCTCCCATAAATATTTTGGCTGGATTAAAGTTATGGGGTAAAAATCCAAATGCAGAGCCTGCTATTATGGCAGACATTATAGCTACACTGGTATATCCATTTATCGATGCCACAAATAATAAACTCATTGAGGCAATGGAGCCAACTCCTGCTGCTAGTCCATCAACTCCATCTATAAAGTTAAGGGTGTTTGTTATACCCACAACCCAAAATATAGTAATCGGTGTAGAAAGAGCTCCTAATATTAACATACCATCTACTTTATCAAAGGGATTGGAAATGAATTCTATTCTTATATCTCCCCATACTAATATAAAGGCAGCAACTATCTGGGCTAGAAACTTGACTTTAGCTGATAATGGCTTTATATCGTCTATTACTCCAGTTATAACAATTATTGTTGCTCCCACCATTATTGATATTATTCCCTTATCTATAGGATCTATATAAATAATCATTGAAATTATGGTAGCAATATATATGGCAAGTCCACCCATTAAAGGCATAGGTTTTTTATGAATTCTTCTATCATCCTTTGGTACATCAACTGCACCCACTTTAATAGCAAACCATCTAACCAGCGGTGTAGCCAGATAAGCTATGGCAACAGCTATAAAAAATGGTATATAGTATTTATCCATTGTAACACTCCTTCTTCAATCCTAGTTTTCCCTTATGTATCTTCTTTTATTTAAGGCAAATTTTTTTCAATTTAATCTTTATTTTAATTTTATTCTAATTAAGGATTTTAGTCAACTGATAAAATATAGTTAATAGTTAACAGTTAATAGTTACTAGTCAAAAGCTTGAAGATAAAAGATTTATTGACACAAGATAGTTAATTTTTAAATAGAAAGATTGTTTTGTAAGCAAAACAAAGTGGCCGAAGGCCACTTTGCTCTTTATCTATTAACTATTAACTAATTTTTTTATTTCTATTCCTGCTTCATTTAAAAGTTTCATGGATAGTTCGTCAGGGTATCCTTTTTCAAATACTATCCTTTTAATACCTGCATTTATTATCATTTTGGCACATAGTACACAGGGTTGATCTGTAACGTATATTGTGGCATTGTTTATACTTACACCGGAATTGGCGGCTTGTACTATTGCATTTTGCTCTGCATGGAGTGCTCTACAGAGTTCATGTCTTTCTCCCGATGGCACCTTTAGTTGTTCCCTAAGACATCCCGTTTCTTCACAGTGGGCAAGTCCTGTAGGTGCCCCATTATATCCTGTTGATAAAATCCTTTTATCTTTAACTATCAAAGCCCCAACTTGCCTTCTTAAACAAGTTGATCTTTTTTTTACAACATTAACTATCTCCATAAAATAGTTATCCCAAGATGGACGCAACTTAATACACCCCTTTTTTAACTAGAGAATAGAGAATAGATTTGGTGCAAAGTGGCCGAAGGCCACTTTGTTTTTATTTAATTTATAGCTTCGACTTCAGTCGAAGGTTTCCTTATTTGTTCTTTATTCTCTATTCTTTATTCTTTGCTTTAAGTTCTTTATTCTCTACTATTTATTATTTAATTTAAGTTATTTCGTTCCGTAAAGTCTGTCTCCTGCATCTCCTAGGCCAGGGATTATGTAGGCGTGGTCGTTTAGTTTTTCGTCTACTGCTCCCACATATATATCTATATCTGGATGGGCATCTTGTACAGCTTTTATACCCTCTGGTGCCGCTATAAGACATGCGAATCTTATATTCGTAGCTCCTTTATTTTTAAGGAAAGTTATTGCCGCCTTTGCTGAGCCTCCCGTTGCAAGCATTGGGTCCAGTACTATTAACTGTCTTTCCCCAACATCGGTTGGTAGTTTACAATAATATTCAACTGGCTCTAATGTTTCCGGGTCTCTATAAAGCCCCACATGACCAACTTTAGCTGCCGGTAAAAGATTAAGCATACCCTCTACCATACCGAGACCTGCCCTTAAGATAGGTACTATACCTAACTTTTTACCTGATATCACTTCTGATTTAGCCTTCATTATGGGTGTGTCTATGTCTATTGTTTCAAGGGATAAATCCCTAGTTAATTCATATCCCATAAGCATAGATACTTCCTTTACAAGCTCCCTAAATTGCTTAGAACCTGTATTTTTATCTCTTATGAATGTTAATTTATGTTTTATAAGTGGATGATTCATTTCTATAACTTTACCCATTTTCATATATCCTCCTTTTATTTAAATAATAGATAATAAAGAATAGAGAATAGATATGGTGCAAAGTGGCCACAGGCCACTTTGTTTATATTTAATTTTACGACCATCGGGAGTAAAATCTCCTTATCTATTCTTTATTCTCTATTCTTTAATCTTTAATCTAAAGCGTATTTATTCTCAATACCCTCTATCTTGTCTACTCTTCTTTCATGTCTTCCACCTTGAAAGTCTGTTTTTAGCCAGGTGCTTACTATTTCTATTGCTAAGTCCCTACCTAATACTCTGGCTCCCATGGCAAGGACATTGGCATTATTGTGTTCTCTAGACATTTTAGCTGAGTAGCAGTCGCTACATAATGCACATCTTATCCCTGGAACCTTATTGGCTGCAATGGATATTCCTATTCCAGTTCCACAACAAACTATACCCTTATCACACTTTCCTTCCTTTACTGCTTCTGCTACTTTTTGTCCAAATTCTGGATAGTCCACAGATTCCGTTGAGTCTGTTCCACAGTCAACATATTCAATTCCATTTTCATCTAAGTAGCCTTTTATATGTTCCTTAAGTTCATAACCACCATGATCACTACCTATAGCTATTTTCATTATTAAAAACCTCCCTTGCCGAAGCGGCGCCTCGGAATTTTAAATTTAAAATTGTAAATTATAAATTGGTGCCATTACATAGTTTCTGGGTGCTAGTTGCTATTTGTTTTTATTGTTTTTATTTTAGGTCCATCTACGCCACTTTCAGGGCGGGGTCTGGCATGCCCAGACCCTACACACGGGTAAGCATAGCTTCCGTCTCTTTACATCTCTTCTTTAACACAATGTAGCTTCGACTTCAGTCGAAGATTTCCTTATCTATTCTTTATTCTCTATTCTTTATTCTTTATCTTCTCAAGGGTTTTAACGATGGCCTCTTTAATCTCTTTTGCTGTTTTTTCGTACTCTGCAACTGGCATTCCATAGGGATCCATTATGTCTATATTACTATTTACATTTGCATATTCTTTAAGGGTAAATACTTTGTTATATATATCAGGCTTTATTTTTAAAAGAGCATCTTTATGGGAAGATGTCATAGTAAGAATCAAGTCAGCACTATTTATCATATTATTTGTTATTAATTTAGATTTATGTTTTGTTAAGTCTATATTTCTATTTTTCATAACATCTATAGCCTGTCTTGTGGCAGGACTCCCTTCCATTGCATATATTCCTGCTGATTTAACATTTATATTTAAATCCCTTTCTTTTTTTTCTAATATGTCTTTAAACAAAGCCTCCGCCATACTACTGCGGCAGGTATTTCCTGTACAAACAAATAGTATGTTCATAATACATACACCCCCTTGCCGAAGTGGGACTTCGGAATTGTTAATTTTTAATTTCTAATTGTTAATTATTGTAGATCCACAGTTTTTGCCTTGAACCGCCTTCGGAATTTTAAATTTTAAATTATAAATTGGTGCTATTACATAGTTTCTGGATGTTAGTTGCTATTTGTTTTTTATTAATTTTATTTTCGGTCCATTCCCTACACCGCTGGTTGGGGGATTACGAATCCCCCAACAACAAAATCAGTGGGATTTTGATATTTTTGATTGCTTGTTATTTTTAAATTGATTTTATTTTCGCCTCTTTCCCGCCACTTTCAGGCCCTACACATGAGGAAGCATAGCCTCTGTCTCTTTACATTCCTTCTTTACCCATTCTTCTTTAACATAACGTAGCTTCGACTTCAGTCGAAGATTACCATAACTCTCCACTCTCAATTCTCAACTCTCCACTATATCTTCACATTCCTTCTCTACCTATTCTACTTTAACAATATTCTGGCTGGCTTTACCCATTCTGTTCATAATTGCTTTGCCTATTCCCTTTTCATCTATTGCTTCAGCTAATATTATGTCTACTTTTAATTTATCAAACTTTCTTAATGTATCAAAGAGATTTTTGGCGATTGTTTCAGTTTTTTGTTTACTTCCCACCACAAGTATTTCTCCATTTTCGTATTTATCTTTCATTTCCTCTGTGGCCATTATTCCTACTTTTAGTCCCTGGTCTTCATATTTTTTTGTAAGTTTGTTTATCTCTTTTGATACTAGATTTTCATTACCCTTTATAATGGTCATTTTAGCATTTGGTGAATAATGTCTATATTTTTGACCTGGAGATTTGGGTTTTAAGTTTTCGTCGTTATTTTCCAATGCTTTATCATAGTCAACTTTGTCAAATACCGTTAGTAAGTCTTCTATTGTAATACCACCGGGTCTTAATATGGTGGGTATATCTCCTGACAAATCTAGCACAGTGGATTCTAAACCTACTCCAGTGTTTCCACCATCTATTACCATATCTATTTTCCCCGATAGGTCTTGAATAACATGACTAGATTCTGTTGGACTGGGTTTCCCCGATATATTTGCGCTGGGAGCAGCTATTGGAAGATTTGCTTCTTTTATAAGACTTAAAGCTATCTTATGATTTGGCATTCTTATGGCTATAGTTTCTAAGCCCCCTGTTACTTTATAGGGGACTATATCACTTTTGTCAAAAATAACAGTTAACGGTCCTGGCCAAAATTTCTCCATTATTGTTTTTGCCCTTTTAGATATGTTTTTTACTAACTTATTTATTTGGTCTATATCTGCAATATGTACTATCAAAGGATTATCCTGGGGTCTCCCCTTTGCATTAAATATTTTATCTATTGAATCTTCATTTAGGGCATTAGCTCCTAATCCATAAACTGTTTCCGTTGGAAAAGCAACAGTACCGCCACTTTTTAATATTCTCGCTGCCTCTTTTATTTTATCTTTATCAGGATTTTCATTATCTATTTTTAATATCTTTGTATTTATTAAATCCATTTAAATCCCTTCTTTTTATTATTATCATTTCCATTTACGTTCTCAAATATATATTATACACAAATGGAGGGTTTAGGTCTAGGGAAAATAGAGAATAGAGAATAAAGAATAGAGAATAGATGTGGTGCAAAGTGGCCAGAGGCTACTTTGTTTATATTTAATTTTACGACCATCGGGAGTAAAATCTCCTTATCTATTCTTTATTCTCTATTCTTTATTCTTTAAACATAATATTTCCCCTAAGTATCTAATATATTATAAATAGAAAAATAAAGTGGGGTGTATAAATGAATAATATTATAGATACTGCTATTTTAGGGACTTTGGTTGGGGTTGTTGGGACTGGAGCTGGGGGGATTATCTCTATTTTATTGGTAAGACCTAATAGGAAATTTCTTAGTGTTCTCCTTGGGATAACCAGTGGTCTTATGCTTAGTATAATAACCTTTGACCTATTACCTGAGGCCCTTTCTATAGGGGATTTGTGGATATGTATAGTTGGAATAATATTGGGTATTATTTTAGTTGTTTTTATAGAGGATATGATTCCAGACAGTAAAATAAAAAATAATTCTTTACTAAAGACAGGTATACTTGTTGGTATCGGTATAGCTTTACATAACTTGCCTGAAGGTCTTGCCATAGGTTCTGGATTTGTATTTAGAAGGGATTTGGGTATAAAGGTGGCTTTAGTTATGGCACTGCATAATCTGCCGGAAGGAATCGCTATGGGAACTCCCCTTAGAATGGCCGGAGCAAAGTCACTAAAAATATTGTTTTTAACATTTATATCTGGTATTCCTACTGGGCTAGGAGCATTAATTGGAGGGATCTTAGGTAATGTTTCAGATATTTTTATATCCCTATGTTTATCCTTAGCCAGCGGTACCATGTTATACATAACCTGTGGAGAACTTATCCCTAATGCTAGGGAAATCTATAAAGGTAGAATTTCTACTATTGGATTTGTTTTTGGTTTTGTTTTGGGAATGGGAATTTTACATTAGAGAATAGAGAATAGATGTGGTTATTTTACTCCCTTTGGTCGTAAAATTTCATTATATAAAACAGAAACCCCGCCTCTTCCTACGGCGGGGGGGCTGAATATATTCAGTCCTTGCAAAATAAAGTTTATAGCTTCGACTTCAGTCGAAGGTTCCCTTATTTATTCTTTATTATCTATTATTTATTCTTTGTTTTAAAGTTACATTTTCTTAACTAATTTCCGCTTACTTTCCTTTTCTTTGTCATCAAAGGCTAATTTTAACATTGGTGGAGTTATTATTGTTGTTACTAATACTGTTAATATTATTGATGTAAATATATCATTTCCTATGATACCCATACTTAAGCCTAAGTTTGTTACTATTAAAGCCACCTCTGCTCTAGGTATCATACCTATACTTATCTGTAGTGACTCTCTATTATTAAATCCTGATAGCTTAGAACCTATTCCACAGCCAATTAATTTTCCTAATACAGATGCTAATATTATTACAATGCTTATACCTATAACACCACTTACATTATTAAACTTTACCCCAAGACCTATGTTTATAAAAAATATGGGGGTAAATAGGGCATAACTTATTCTTTGTATTTCGTGGGATACTCTATTTCTATGGGGAGTAGTGGAAAATATTACTCCAGTAAAATAAGCCCCGATTATTGCTGCAACCCCTAGTTCCTCGGCTATAAATGCTAAGGAAAAACAAAATATTAAAGCCGCCGTCAACAGTCTATTTTCCCTACAAATAAACTCCGAATGTTTAGTTAAGAATTTAGAAAATATTATACCAAATGCCATTGATAAAATAAAAAATAATGCTATTTTACCTAATACTAATAATATATTACTACTTTCAGTAGGGCTTATCATACCGATAATAACCGTTAGTATAATAATTCCTGCAACATCATCTATAATAGCTGCACCTAATATACCTACCCCTTGCTTTGTCCTAAGCTTCTTAAGTTCCCTTAGGGCCTGGACAGTTATACTTACACTTGTAGCTGTTAATATTACCCCCAAAAATAAACCTTCATTTGTAGTAGCAGAAGGTTTTGCAAGTTTTAATGCTAAAAAACCTAATACAAATGGAACCACTACTCCTCCTAAAGCTATAAGAGCTGAAGATTTACTAGATGCCTTCAAATCATCTATATCCGTTTCAAGTCCTGCTATAAACATAAGAAGTATTACACCTATCTCAGCCATATGGGATATTGCACTGCTTTCTTCTATAATCCCTAAAACTGCTGGTCCAATAACAAGTCCGGCTATAATCTGACCAAGAACCGCCGGTTGTTTTATCTTTCTACTTAAAAAACCCCCCAAATTAGCAAATATTAAAATTATTGCTATATCAAGTAGAAAAGTTAGATTGCCATTCACCTAAATCATCTCCCCGTTTTAATTAGAGAATAGAGAGTAAATAATAGAGAATAGACGTGGTTATTTTACTCCCTTCGGTCGTAAAATTTCATTGTAATAGGTTGAGGGATTACGAATCCCCCAACAACACGGCCGAGGAATGAACTCCCCTCTATCTTGGTTTTATTCAAATACCCCACTCTTCCTATGGCCAAGGGACTGAATACATTCAGTCCCTACACAAAAAAATTTGTAGCTTCGACTTCAGTCGAAGGTTTCCTTATTTATTCTTTATTCTCTATTCTTTATTCTTTGCTTTTATACCTCTTCTTTCTTCTTTAAAAAACTATCCGTTCAATTCCTTAAGTTTCTCTGCTTGGTCTGTAGTGATAAGTGCATCTAGCATTTCCCCAATGTCCCCATCTAAGAATGAATCTAATTTGTATACAGTCATATTTATTCTATGGTCTGTTATTCTACCCTGCTGGAAGTTGTATGTTCTTATTTTTGCACTTCTATCCCCTGAACCTACTTGGCTTTTCCTCGCTTGGGCTATTTCTGCATTTTGTTCTGCTTGCATTTTATCATATAACCTAGCCTTCAATATTCTCATGGCTTTATCCTTATTTTTAAGTTGAGATTTCTCATCCTGACAGGAGACCACTATTCCAGTAGGCTCATGGGTTATTCTAACGGCAGAGTCTGTTGTATTAACACTCTGTCCTCCGTTTCCTGATGATCTATAAACATCTATTCTAAGGTCATTTTGACTTACTTCAATATCGATATCATCAGCTTCAGGTAACACCGCAACAGTGGCAGTTGAAGTATGGATTCTTCCACCGGATTCAGTTGCCGGAACTCTTTGAACCCTATGAACCCCACTTTCATATTTAAGTTTACTAAATGCTCCTTTTCCTTTTATAAGCAGGATTA
Organism: Dethiothermospora halolimnae; assembly: GCF_037577855.1. NCBI lineage: Bacteria > Bacillati > Bacillota > Tissierellia > Tissierellales > Thermohalobacteraceae > Dethiothermospora > Dethiothermospora halolimnae. The sequence goes on from NZ_JBAKFX010000003.1 coordinate 28,512, forward strand.
TTTCTTTAAATCCACCTACACCTTGTTCATTGGAACTCATAAGTTCCATTTTCCATCCCTGTCTTTCGGTGTATCTTGAATACATTCTAAATAAATCTCCAGCAAAGATACCAGCTTCATCTCCACCGGCCCCAGCACGAATCTCCATTATAACGTTTTTGTCATCATTGGGATCCTTTGGAATAAGCATTAACTTCATTCCTTCCCTCAATGTTTCTTCTTTTTTCTGTAATTCATTCAATTCCTCTTTAACCATATCCCTAAAATCATCTTCCAGTTTATCCTTTAACATCTCTTTAGCATCTTCGATTCCGTCAGACACTTCTTTATATTCCCTATATTTTTGAACAATAGGTTCAATTTCAGCATGCTCTTTCACATATTTTTGCCATTTAGATGTTTGACTAATTATCTCTGGGTCACTTATTTTGGCATTTAAGTCTTTGTATTTTTCTTCTAAAAATTCTAACTTATCTAACATTTATATTCACCTCTATTTTATTTAACTTCATTAAGAACAAAGGCGCCTTTGGCGCTTCTTTGTTCGGTGCAGAGTGCAAGGTTCAAATATGCCAGGCACTATATCTCTTAAAAAGCTGTGGGATTACGAATCCCCCAGCAACTAAGTTTTGTTATTGTTCCATACTATATGCCTTTAAAGCCGGACTGAATATATTCAGTCCCCACATATAAAAAAAACCGTTCCCCTTGGTCTCACATGTAAAAAATTATATCATATTTTTCCTTCTTTGACTACATCATCAATATAGGACTACACCCATAACTGCAGATGCTACTATTCCCAGTATTGGATGGAGCTTTTTAAATGTTATTAGATAAAATATAGCCGATGCTATCATAACACTTTTTATATCTATAAATGCACCCCTTCCAACATTTACTGCGGCAGATGCTATAAGTCCTAATACCACAGGCCGTATACCACTAAATATCCATGCCACATATTTCGACTCTTTAAATTTATTAAAAAAATGAGCCATTATTAATATAATTATAACCGATGGTGTTACAACTGCTATAGTAGCTATAACTGATCCCAGCACTCCACTCACTTTATATCCTAAAAAGGTTGCACTATTTAGTGCTATAGGTCCCGGTGTCATTTGGGCTATGGCAAGTATATCTATAAACTCATGGGGATTTAACCAACCATGAACTTCTATTATCTCCCGTTCTATAAGGGGTAACATTGCATATCCTCCACCGAAACTGAAAGCTCCTATTTTTAGGAACGATATAAAAAGTTTAATTAAAATCAAAGTAATAACCCCCCTTTTTTCTCTAATTGACAATGGACAGTTGACAATTGACAATTTAAGGTACAATCGGCGAAGCCGATTTCCCTATAATATTTTACGACCATAAGGAGTAAAATCACCTTTAATTGTCAATTGTCAATCGTCAATCGTCAATTGTTAATTATATTTTTACATTTCCTCTTTAATTAGGTTAATCCCTACTCCAAAAACTCCCCCAACAACTATTGTCCATATTGGGTTTATATCTAAAAAGGCAACGGCTATTAATGCCAATATAGATATTATAAATGATTTTTTCTTAAGTTCTGATGCCTTAGCCAGTTTATAAACCGATGATAATATTAAGGCTACAACTGCTGGTCTTATTCCTAAAAACATTTTGTCTATAACCTTATTATCCCTATATTGGTATAAAAACATAGCAATTATAAGTATTATCATAAAGGATGGTAATATTACACCTAATAAACAGGCCATTGAACCCAGAAATCCGTTTAATTTATTACCTATAAAAACAGCAGTATTTACTGCCACAGCCCCTGGAGCCGATTGTGCTATAGCAAGGGTATCTAAAAATTCATCATTATCCATCCATTCATTTTTATCCACTATTTCCTCCTGTATAAGGGGTATCATAGCATATCCCCCACCGAAAGTGAAAGCTCCAATACGGAAAAATATTAGGAATTGCTTTAGTAACTCTTTCATTTATGTAATAACCCCCTCTTTTTTTAGAGAATAGAGAATAAAGAATAGAGAATAGATGTGGTACAAAGTGGCCTTTGGCCACTTTGGTTTTATTATAATTTAATTTTACGACCACCGGGAGTAAAATCTCCTTATCTATTCTTTATTCTCTATTCTTTATTATTTACTATTTAAGCATAGCGATCACAACCCTATCATGTCCTGCTAAGTCTTTCTTAATTTCTATGTTATCAAACTTCCCTATTTGTTGTAACAGTTTTTTTAAATCTTTACCTTGATTATATCCTATTTCTAGGGCTAAAATTCCATTTGCTTTGAGATAATTTGGAGCTTGTTCTATTATTTTTTTGTAATAATTAAGTCCATCGATGCCACCGTCTAGGGCAAGTTTAGGTTCATACTGGGAAACTTCTACTTCGAGATTTGTTATATCTTTAGTGGGTATATAGGGGGGATTTGATACTATTATATCTATTTCTTTTTCTTTATATAAATTTTCTAAGGGCTTAAAAAGGTCTCCATTTAAAAATTCTACTCTATTTTCAAGTCTTAAGTTTTTACAGTTCCTTTTAGCGATATTTAAAGCATCTTGGCTTATATCTATTGAATAAATAAAGGCATTTTTAATATAGTGGGCTAGACTTAATGTTATGGCTCCACTACCGGTCCCTATATCAACTATATTTATGTTATCTTTATCCCTCATATTAGATTCATTAACTAGTTTTATTATACTTTCTACTAATATTTCTGTATCTGGTCTAGGAACCAATACTCCTTCATCTACAAAAAAATCTAGACCCATAAACTCCTGTTTTTTTATTATATATTGTAAAGGGTAACCTTTACTTCTTTTTTCCACTAGTTTATAAAACTTATCCACAGTTTCCATATCTATAACCTGATCCCTATGTGTATAAATATATATTTTATCAACATTAATAACATAACAAAGTAATAGCATACTATCCAATTGGGGATTTCTTCTTTCTTTTAATTTTGCATTGGCAGTTTTTAGTAGGTTTTGTATTGTGGTTTTCATTTTTATCAACTCCACTTTTATTTAGAGAATAAATAATAAAGAATAAAGAATAGATATTGTGCAAAGTGGCCAAAGGCCACTTTGTTTTTATTTAATTTTACGACCATCGGGAGTAAAATCTCCTTATTTATTCTTTATTCTCTATTCTTTGTTTTTTAATCTCTTCTTTCTTCTTTACACTTTCTTCTTTATTTCGGAACTTCATGATGTTTTCTACATCTTGCTTCGTAGCTTTCCTTAGCGCCTACTAATATAGTTGGTTCATAATAGTTTGCCGGTTTTTCATTTATTAATCTTTGGGTTCTATTGGCAGGGCTTCCACACTTTACACATACAGCAGTTAACTTATCTACAAACTCTGCTATCGCCATAATACTTGGGGCACATCCAAAGGGTTCACCTCTAAAATCCATATCAAGACCTGCAGCTATTACTCTAAGTCCTCTATCAGCCAATTTTCTACATATGTCTATAACACCTTCATCTATAAATTGTACTTCATCTATGCCTATAACCTCTGTATCATCATTTAAGTATTCATATATATCATCGGAATTAACAATCCTCTGGGCTTCGATTTTTTCCCCATTATGGGATACTACTTCATCTATGCTATATCTATCATCAATAGCAGGTTTAAAAACTTGTATTTTTTGTTTAGCTATTTGGGCTCTTCTTACCCGTCTTATTAGTTCTTCACTTTTTCCGCTATACATAGGTCCTACTATTACTTCTATCCAACCATGATGATTTGGTCCATACATTTTTGTGACACCCCTCTTTTTTCTAATTGACATTGGACAGTTGACAATTGACAGTTAAAGGTACAAATCGGCTGAAGCCGATTTGTATATAATATTTTACGACCGTAGGGAGTAAAATCACCTTCAATTGTCCACTGTCCATTGACAATTGTCCACTACATATTTACATCTTTATATTTATTTCTTATTCTATCTTTTAAATTCTTCATTAAATAAATTTTTGTTTTAAAGCAAAAATAAAGGTTAGCGCCAATTGGCTCTAACCTACTATATACAATCCAAATATTATTGTATTCCATATTTTTTCTTAAATTTATCAACACGACCACCTTCGTCAACACGCTTCTGACGACCAGTGTAGAATGGATGACATTCTGAACAAATCTCTACTTTCAATTCGTCTTTTGTTGATGCTGATTCAAAAGTATTTCCGCATGCGCAGTGTACAGTTACTTTTTTATATTCTGGATGAATACCTTTTTTCATTGTGTTTCACCTCTTTCTTCATAATACTTTTATATAAAAATTCCTATTTTTCAACTAATACATTATAGCATATATATTATAGTAATTCAAGCAGAAAGTATTAAATAAAATTTTTCTTAGCAACGTTTATAAAGTCTTCATTATTCTTTGTTCCCATAAGTCTATCTATAAGGAATTCGGTTACATCTGATGTGGATGAATTGCTTAAGGCCTTTCTGATTCTCCATATTGTTTCTAGTTCTTCTTGGGAAAGTAATAATTCTTCTCTTCTTGTACCTGATTTATTTATATCTATTGCAGGGAAGATTCTTTTCTCAGATAACTTCCTATCTAGATGTACCTCCATATTTCCTGTTCCTTTAAACTCTTCAAATATTACATCGTCCATTCTGCTTCCAGTTTCAACCAAAGCTGTAGCTAAAATAGTAAGACTGCCGCCACCTTCTATATTTCTAGCCGCACCAAAGAATCTTTTCGGTCTATGGAGGGCTCCTGGGTCTAAACCTCCTGATAGGGTTCTACCTGTTGGCGGTATAGTAAGGTTATATGCCCTTGCTAGTCTAGTAATACTATCTAGCAAAATAACAACATCTTTACCATGTTCAACTAGTCTTTTACCCCTTTCTAAAACCATCTCTGCAACTTTTATATGATGTTTTGGTAGTTCATCAAAGGTTGAATAAACAACATCAGCCTTTACAGACCTTTGCATATCGGTAACTTCCTCCGGTCTTTCATCTATTAGTAATATTATTATTTCCATCTCGGGATTATTTTTAGCTATACTATTAGCTATCTTTTTAAGAAGGACAGTTTTACCAGCTTTAGGTGGGGATACTATCATACCTCTTTGACCCTTTCCAATGGGAGCGATTAAGTTGATTATTCTTGTGGATAATTCATTTGAAGAAGTTTCAACATTTATTCTATCATTAGGATAAATCGGTGTTAATTTATCAAAATCTCTTCTATTTACAGTGGTTTCTGGCTTTTTGTCATTAACCTTTTTTACATATAATAGTGCTTTATATTTTTCTCCAGATTTAGGTGGTCTAGTTATACCTGTTACTTTATCTCCAGTTCTTAAATTGAATCTCCTTATTTGGGATGGAGATATGTATATATCATTATCACCGGATAAATAATTTCTACACCTCAAAAAACCATATCCATCTGAATGTTGTTCTAATATTCCTTCCGCCATGTTTATATCATCACTTTGATTTATCTCTTCGCTTATTTTATCGGGCATACCATCTATATACATTTCCTTTTTATTATCTTTTTTATTATTTTTAGTTTTTTCTAATCTATCTAAAATCTCATTGATAAGTTCTCCTTTTTTATATTTAGTAGGAGCCTTTATCTTAAGCTCTTTAGCGATTGTCCTTAATTGGACTAACTTCTTATTATTCAAATACTCGCGGTCCAAAATGCCACCTCCAAAATTTATATAACAAAGGTTTATAATCTATTTTTCCTTTAATTTGAAATTGTATTCGGAATTCTAAATATGAACTTCGACTGAATTCAAAGATATACATATGTAAGTATAATGAAGATAAAATAGACAAGATTATAGTCCCATCCTATCACTTTGTTTAAAAAAAGTCAACGGTTTAAAATTTAAAGAATAGAGAATAGAGAATAAAGAATAGATATGGAAATTTTACTCCCGATGGTCGTAAAATTTGATTGTAATTAAAACAAAGTGGCCTATGGCCACTTTGTACCTTATCTATTCTTTATTCTCTATTCTTTATTCTTTGTTTTACTTAGCATATTCCGGTTTTTTGTCTAGTTTATGAATGGCTTCAACAAATCTTATTGTTCCTGTTTCTGCCCTTGTTACCATTGAGTAGGTTTTTGCAGTATTGTTTTCGTGATATACTACACCTTTAAGTAGCTCTCCATCGGATATACCTGTTGCTGAGAAGAATATTTCATTTCCCTTTGCTAGGTCTTCCATAGTAAGAACTTTATTTGGATCCTCTAGGCCCATTTTCTTACATCTTTCCCTTTCTTCATCGTTATATGGGTAAAGTCTTCCTTGGAATTCTCCTCCCATACATTTTAATGCAGCGGCTCCTATAACCCCCTCTGGAGCTCCTCCTATTCCCATTAGTATATCTACTCCTGAATGATCAAAGCATGTTGCTATAGCTGCAGCCACATCTCCATCACTAAATAGTTTTATTCTTGCTCCAGCTTTTCTAATTTTATCTATCAGCTCATCATGTCTAGGTCGGTCTATTATTGTAACTGTTAAATCGGATATATCTTTTTTTAGTGCCTTAGCAACAGCTTTTAGGTTTTCTTCAACCGGGGCATCGATGTCAATGCTTCCCCTAGCCTTAGGCCCTACAGCTATCTTATCCATATACATATCAGGTGCATGAAGTAGGCATCCCCTGGGCGCCATAGCCACAACAGCTATTGCATTTGGAAGTCCCTTTGCCACAGCAGTTGTTCCGTCAAGGGGGTCAACTGCTATATCAACTTTAATACTGCCCTCTAAAGCTTTACCAATTTCTTCTCCAATATATAACATTGGAGCCTCGTCCATTTCTCCTTCACCTATTACTACAGATCCATCTATATTTAAGGTTTCAAACATTTTCCTCATTCCATCTACAGCTGCTTGATCTGCAGCTATTTTATCTCCTCTACCTAGGTAACTGGCACTTGATAACGCAGCTGCCTCCGTTACCCTTACTAGGTTTAAAGCAAGATTTCTATCCATGGAAACATCCCCTTCGTATTTTATTATCACAAATAGTATATTCTATTTAGTGTTAATTTGTCAATTAGCATAACGTAAAAACAGATAATAAGGCATAGAGAATAAAGAATAGATATAGAGATTTTATTATAATTAAAACAAAGTGGCCTCTGGCCACTTTGCACCTTATCTATTCTTTATTCTTCATTCTCTATTCTTTATTACTTAACCCCTTCCCAATCCTTTAGAAACTTTTCAATTCCTTTATCTGTCATTGGGTGATTTAGCATTTTTTCAAATACGTTGTATGGTACCGTTGCTATGTGGCTTCCTGCCTTTGCTGCCTTTAGGGCATGCATAGGGTGTCTTATACTTGCAGCTATTATTTCTGTTTCGATTCTGTGAATTGCAAATACCTCTACTATGTCTTTAACTATTTCCATACCTTCATTCGCTATATCATCCATTCGACCTATAAAAGGACTTACATATGTAGCTCCTGCCCTTGCAGCAAGTAATGCTTGATTAGCAGAGAAAATAAGGGTTACATTGGTCTTTATACCATCATTATTTAGTATCTTTACTGCCTTTAGACCCTCTTTAGTCATCGGTATTTTTATTACTATGTTTGGATGTATCTTAGATAGCTCCCTAGCTTCCTTAATCATACCCTCTGACTCTAGAGATATTACCTCTGCGCTTATGGGTCCATCTACTATATCAGATATTTCTGCTATGACCTCTTTAAAATCTCTTCCTTCTTTAGCTATAAGGGATGGGTTTGTGGTCACACCACATATAACTCCCCAATCATTTACATCCCTTATTTCATCTACATTGGCAGTATCTATAAAAAGTTTCATTTATATTACCTCCAAGCTTTCCCTGCTGATCCGAACATTCTCATTTTATCAGCTATTATATTTTTAGCAGCTTCTCTACCTGGTCCTAATAACTTTCTTGGGTCATAAATATCTGGATTTTCATTGGCAAACTTTCTAACTGCTTCATTAAAGGACATTCTTATATCTGTATCAATATTTATTTTATTAATGCCACGCTCTACAGCTTTTTTAATACTTTCCTCTGGTACCCCAGATGAACCATGTAATACTAGAGGTATATTTAATCTTTCTTTAATAGTTGTTATTCTGTCAAAGTCTAATTTAGGCTCTCCTTTATATGGGCCATGGGCAGTACCAACTGCTATTGCCAAGGAATCTAAACCAGTTTCTTTAACTAACTTTTCTGCTTCATCGGGATCTGTAAATGTTGCTTCCTTTTCATCAACAGTGATATCATCTTCTGTACCACCTATTTTACCTATTTCAGCTTCAACGGATACTCCCGCTGCATGGGCTATTCCTACTATATTTTTAGTTATCTCTATATTTTTATCCAGTTCATGCTTTGATGCATCTATCATTACTGATGTAAATCCATTTCTTATACACATTATTATTTGTTCAAAATTTGTACCATGGTCAAGATGAAGGGCTACAGGAACCTTTGCCTTTTCTGCAGCTACCTTAACCATAGCAGATATGTACTCAACCCCAGCATATTTAAGGGCTCCCTGACTAGCTTGCATAATAACTGGGGAGTTAGTCTCCTCTGCAGCATTAATTATAGCCTGAACTATCTCCATATTATTAACATTAAAAGCTCCAACCGCATACCCATGCTCATGGGCATGATCAAGTATTTCTTTACCTGTTACTAACATTAAAATACTCCTCCTTTTTTGTTTGTATTTATATTATACTTTTTTATTCTTTTATATATATATTATAACATAATTGTTTATATGTGACACCCTTAATAGTTAATAGTTAATAAAATCAGCAAGCTGATTTTTCCGCCACCTGATGGGGCGTTTATTAAATTGACAATTGACAATTGACAGTGGACAATTAAAGGTGCAAATCGGCTGAAGCCGATTTGAATATAATATTTTATGACCGTAGGGAGTAAAATCACCTTAAATTGTCAATTATCAATTGTCAATTGTCAATTATTTTTTACCGTAACTTCCGAATAAATTCGTAACTACTTTTGTTTTGACTATTATCTGTTATCTATTAACTATTAACTAGTCCCTAAAGTTTATAGCATCTATACAGCCAAAGGAATTTTTGTGCATAGTTATTCCTTCTTTATCCATTATATTATGTAAATCTGTTTCATTTTCAGCATATATTACTTGTATACTATTACAATTTGAACAGTTAAGTTCTACTCTATCGGGAAATAGGTTTATATCTATATCACCTATACCACAATCACAATATATTTTTTCTTCCATTTCTAGTTTTCTTACTATATTTATAACCCTCATCATTGTCTCTGGATTGTTGAAATAGTCATAAAAGCCTAGCTCGTTAATAGTTAAATTAGAGTCTTCTTTATGATCTTGTACTATTGTATTTATATTATCATGTTTTCCTATAAACAATATTTCCATTCCTGTTTCTGGACATTTACATATTTTTCTATCTGAAATTAGTTCCTTAAGTGAATATCTAAAAATATGGGTGTCTTGACATGCAAAGCAAGGAACTTCTATGCTGAAGGATTTAAAATCTACTGTTTTTATAGTAGCATTATGCTGCTTACACTTGTTACAATATAGTTTAAGCCCCTTACCTTTTCTTATATCAAATAGGGACATCTTCTGTACTTTGACTTTCCCGCATATCTCACATTTAACAGCAAAAGCTACATCGCTACGAATAAACACCCTTCCACCTCCTTATATATTTTAATTCTTCAACGGGATAGAAAATCCTTCTTTATTTATATAAATATCCATATGAAATTTGTCAAAGAATAAAAAATATATTGTCACATATTGAAAAATAAAGCCTACTGTCAATATATTTTGTAGACAGTAGGCCTGTTAATTTTTCTTAATATCTATTAGGACAAGGCCCCCATAGGGCATTAAAATAGGCCCGAATATATTCAGGCCTTGCATGAAACTGTGGGATTACGAATCCCCCAGTAACGGTTGTTGGGGATTCGTAATCCCACAACTGACTTTACTTTATTTTTTAATCCCTAATATTTTCCTTGCTTCTTCTGGGGTTGCTACTTCTCTCCCCAACTCTTCTGCAAGTCTTGATATTCTTTCTACCAGTTGGGCATTAGACTTGGCTAATTCACCTTTTTTATAATATATATTGTCTTCAAATCCTACCCTTACATGACCACCTAACATTATTGCTGTTGTAGCAAGGGGTAATTCATATCTACCTATTCCTGCCACTGTCCATGTGGAACCTTCTGGAATGCTTTCCACCATATATAATAAATCTCTAATCTCTCCTGTTATGGCCCCTGGAACACCCATAACAAAGTCAAAGTGAATTGGGGCATCAACTAAGCCCTTTTTAACTAATCTTTTAGCATTATTAATCATACCCCTTTCAAAAACTTCTATTTCAGGCTTTACTCCCATTGTTTTCATTTCTGTAGCAAATTCATCTATATATTCTTGGGAATTCATAAATACATCTGGTCCAAAATTACATGTACCGCAACTAAGGGTTGCCATCTCTGGACTTAACTTTACCGGTTGTAGTCTTTCCTCTGGGGTATGCCAAGTGGCTCCCCCTGTTGATGGTTGAAATATAACTGGACACTTTTCTTCAATTTTTTCTTTTATCTCTTTATAAACTTCATAATCTTGAGTTGGATTTCCATCTTTATCTCTAGCATGTACATGTACTATAGATGCTCCCGCTTTATAAGCCTCATAGGCAGCCTCTGCAATCTCCTCCGGTGATAATGGAAGATTAGGCTGTTGCTCTCTAGTTACCTCTGCCCCAGTAAGGGCAGCAGTTATTATTAGTTTTTCCATTGTTAGTGATCCCCCTTCTTTTATTTAAAGAATAGATAATAAAGAATAGAGAATAGATATCGTCCAAAATAGCCTTAGGCCACTTTGTTTTTATTTAATTTATAACTTCGACTTCAGTCGAAGGTTTCATTATTTATTCTTTATTCTCTATTCTTCATTCTTTATTTTTATATTTCGTCTTTTTTATTTATCATATTTAAATAATTACCGACATATTTCCCAGGAAATTTTCCTATTATTCTTATTTCTTATTTGTTTTATGCTATATAACTTTTATTTCATAAAGTACTGGAGAATAAATTCCTCTACATTTCAGACCAGTATTTTATGATCATCCATCCGGACAGGGCATGCCCTGTCCCTACTTTTTTACAGAATAAAGAATATAGAATAGATGCGGTGCAAAGTGGCCTAAGACCACTTTGTTTTTATTTAATTAAATTTTATGACCATAGGGAGTAAAATCTCCTTATTTATTCTTTATTCTCTATTCTTTATTCTTTGCTTTTATATTGCTTCTTTCTACTTTCCTCTTTGCTTCCCCTTCGGTACAACACAAGTCCCTACAGCTTTACATACCACTATAGGTTCTTCTAGAACGTCACATGCTGAATCGTTTATATCGGGTCTTGGCTTTATTACTTTTCTTGCTTCAAACTTCATCTTTCTCGATGAGTTCCCCTTTTTTATGATTTCCCCTTCGGCTTCTATGTAATCTCCTGCATATACAGGGGCAGTAAACTCTACACTTTCATAACCTGCAAAAAGACCTTCATCTCCATCATTTCTTATAAGTAACTCAGTTGCAACATCTCCAAATAGTTGTAGCATTTTTGCACCATCTACTAAATTTCCCCCATAGTGGGCATCATGCATACTCATCCTCATTCTTATAACAACTTTCTCCATAATATGACCTCCCTTTTCATTTAAAGAAGAAAGAAGAAAGAAGAAATTATGGTTATTTTACTCCCTACGGTCGTAAAATTTCATTATCTATTCTTCATTCTTTATTCTTTATATCTCTTCTTTATTTTCCCCTTCATTATACTAGATTTCTCAAAAAAAAGAAAGGTCACAGGAATCTGCGACCTATTATAGCATCTAGTTTTATAAATTCTAGTACAAAATTTCTTTTACCTTTGACCTTATATCATTTACATCAAAGGGTTTATTAATTATCATATGGGGCTTTAATTTCTCCACCCTCTTTAAGGATTCATCATCATTATATCCTGTCATAACTATTGTTTTTATGTTTGAATTAATACTATTTATGGTTCCTAATACATCTGCCCCGTTCATATCCCCCAGTTTAACGTCTAGTAATACAACATCTGGTTGAAAGTCTTTAACCAAATTTATAGCCTTACTTCCTGAATCGGCCATAACTACTTCATATTCATCTTTAAAAATTTCATTTAATAGAATCCTTATACCAAGTTGATCATCAACACAGATCATTTTGTATTCTTTCACAACTTTTCACCCACTCGTAGTAATATATTAATTTAAATTCACAATTATATTATACACTATTGGGATATTTTTTCAACAGAACAAACGTTTTTGAATAAAATGATAATTTTTATTGATTTAAATTTTTATTTCCTTGTTCAAATATCTCCATAGATCCCTCTAAATAGTCCTCTATCATATCTCTAACATTAGAATCTTTAAGGATTATTGATATCTCTATTCTTCTATTTCTTGCCCTATCTTCTTCTGTTCTTTCTATTACCGCTGGTCTAAATTCAGAATAACCACTAGCTAAAAAATATCTTCCATATAACTTTTCTAAAGTTTGATTGGCATTTAATAAATAGTTTACAACAGACGTAGCTCTTTTGGTGGACAAATCTCTATTAAATTCATGACTACTGTTTGAATCTGTATGCCCCTGTATGTTTATCGCATCTATATATTTTCTTACATCTCTATTCTCCAATATATTTTCAAAGGCTACAGAAAGTTGATCTAATAATTCTTTTCCTTCTGGCTTTATTTCATAAGACCCTAAATCAAACATTAACCCCTCATTTAACATTATATTTCCATTCTCTGATATTTTTAGGAGTTCCTCTCCTCTTTGATTTTCCTGTCCTAACTCTACTTCAATGGACTTTTTAACCTTCTCTAATACATCTAATCTAAGCATAGCTATATCCCTAAGTTGAGCCCTTAGATTTCCAAGTTCTCTATTACTCTCTGCTATTATTTCTTTTTGTTTTTCTGTTTTTCTTTGATATAACTTTAATATTTTTTCTCCCCTTTCAACCTCTGCCCGTATCTCATCTACTTCATCTCTAAGTAATTTTATTTTATCCTTTTTTTTACTTATTTCTTCATTAGCTTCCTTTAAATGACTATCAAATATTATATTTTGTACAAAGGCCAAAATTATAAGAAAAAAAAGTATTAAGGCTATAGTTACCATCATATCAGTAAATGACGGCCAGAAATTATGCTCCTTATTATATTCTGTATATCTCTTTCTTCTCTTCATTATATCACCAACTTTAATTATCTATTTTTTTACTTAACTTGTCTAAAGATACAGATATTTCACTAAACACTTCATTATCTTTTCTTATATTTTTAGTATTTGTTTTCATTTCTTCTGTAAAATCAGCAAATGCGACATTCATTCTGTCAATGTTAGTTTTTAAATGATGATTAAATTCAGAAAAGTCTCTAGTATTGTGGTTAAATTTATCAATTGCTTTATCAAAAGTATTAATAGAACCTATAAGCCCTGTAGCAGATGTTTCTATTTCTTTAGTTGCCACTGCTAAATTATTAACAGATTTACCTATTAACATTTCAAGATTTTTTTCAATTGATCCTCCAAAATCTTCAAATGTGTTTTTCAATTCATCCACAACCATTGCACTTTCTGATTTTTTAGTTCTAGCAAACTTAAGTGCTATAACATTATCTAAGTATTCTTCTATGTTTACCATAACCGATTCCTTAGTCTGTTCTATACTAAAAAATATATTAATAAGTGTCATAACTATAGATGATGCTATACCGCATAATGAAGTAATAAATGCAACTGACATCCCTTTAATTGATTCGATTAATCCCCCTACTATATTAGATACTCCATTTAAAACCTCTCCACTATCAGTACTTGCCAATACTTGTACCAGATCCGATATAGACAGTGTTAATCCATAAAATGTACCCAATAATCCTAAAATAATCATAAGTGAAATACTAGAATTCACAAACCTTTGTCCAAATTGAAGGCCTTTATATTCATTATTAAAATGTTTCTCTATTATAGCTTGGGTATTTATATCCTCTACATTACCTCCGGCTGATAATTTATAATCTTTTACAATAGAACCTAAGTATCTATTAGATTCCCCATCTTCATGCCCTTTTTTGATCCCATTTAAAGCATGTCCTACTTTTCTATACCTTATTTTTATAACTATATTAGCTACTACAGCTATTGCCAATATGGCTAATATAAAACCTATTATCACTATAGATGCTGTATTTAATTTGTCGAATAATGATATCACATTTATTCCTCCTTTATATTTAGTTCGTATAATTATAACATCATAAAATCTAAAAATATATCTTTTATGATGTATTGTTACCATCCTTATTATTATCACAAAATAGTGAAATCTAATTCCCTTTTTCAGATAAAATAACCGTATTCGCCACAAATTGACCCTTATAATATTCTCCTATAACTTCTATCTTATCGTCATCATCTAATGTTTTTGGCCTCATTCTCTTTCCATCTAATCCAATAAAGTTAGTATCTTCATCAAATATTATAATAATATACTCTCCTTTTCTATATTTAGGGGATTGTATATATAGCTCAATTTTTTCTTTTCTAACACTTATATCATCGATTATTCCAATATATCTTTCTCCATGATCCCTAGACTCAGCTTCTAGTTTCCTTACTTTCCCGCTTTCCACTTCAAGCTCTACATAATATCCATTTCTTAGGTCATAAATACTTTCTAGATCATCATCTATTTCTATTGTGGCATCTTTCGGCAAATCATACGTAACTTTTTTATCATCTTTATCTATTATAGTTATCTGAGATAACTCAGATATATTTATTGACTTAATTATACCCTCATTATCTTCTTCTGTAGCTTCTGCTTCTATACTTTTAACCTTATTGTATTTTAGCTTAAGTTCAACTTGATCTCCAACTCTTAATGTTTCCACCCTGACTTTTTTATCATTTCTTTCCACATAAACATCATCTAATATATAATACTTGTTTTCTTGTCCATCTTTGTTTTTTATAATTACACTTGGATTATCCTCTATTTCTATTTCAGTTATATATCCTTCTACATCTTTGTCCTCTCTTATTCCTTCTATATCCACTATCTTACTTTTTTTAACTTGTATTTCTACATAATCGCCTTCATCTATATCTTTTAACTTAACATCAACATTATCAAGTTCAATATCAGCATCACTATCTACAACAAAAGTCTTTTTTATATCATCATTTCCTTTTTCATATTCTATAGTAATTTTGTTTTCCTTTTTTCCAATGTTATATACATATCCTTCATATTCATCCTCTATAGTTTCTCCATTTACGGATATTATTTTCTTAGTATCATCAACTTCTAGTTCAACCTTTAATCCCACTATTAAATCCGACACCTTTGATATATCTCCATCAATTTTTATTTTGGCATCATCTTCTATTCTATAAACTTTGTCTTTACCGTCATCATCTATATTCAAAAATAAATTGTCGCTTATATTATATATTTTTATTATATTACCGTGTACACTATATGTATCTTTATTGCTGTCATTAACTATATTTTCCTCCATATCTATTTCTTTATTTTCATTTAAATAATCTACAGCAACACTTAAGATCTTCGCTATAATAGCCCTTGTTAGAGATGTATCTGGATTAAATTTCCCATCTCCACTTCCCTGTTCATTTAAAACACCTATATCCAGCATCATTTTAACATATTTTCTAGACTTGACTGGTATATTCTCAGTATCTTTAAATGGCAGTATAATTATTTTATTTTCCCTAGCTTTTTCTTCTAAACCCATAGCTTTGGTTATATATACACATATTTCGTATTTTTTGGCAAATTTCCCTTTATCCTTTGTATATATTTCTTTTACTGCTTCTTTGCTTATTATGTCTCTATCTATGGCAATAGCTATGCCCTTCTTAGCCCAATTATCAACACCTATACTATTTAAAAATTCATTATATCTATCTTGTATAATCTTAGCTTCATTATCACTAATATCTAATATTCTAGATAACATGACCAAACTTTGAACTGTTGTAACCCTATCATTCGGCCTAAATGTTGCATCTGGATAACCAGTAATTATTTTATTTTTATTCATTTTTTCAATATAATCATAAGCCCAGTAGTCTTTTTTAACATCTGTAAATGATCTTGCGTAAACCATAGTAGGCATCATTGCCAATATGATAATACATATTATGAATTTTTTATGGTTTATTAACACTCTAAACATGATTATCTCTCCTATCCTATTTAATATTATAAAGTAATGCCAAATCAAAATTAACATCTTACTGTTAATATTCTTCATATAACTTATAATTCCTTCTATAATTATTGTAAAATATAAAAGGTAGAGCTGCTAAAAATAGCTTACCCTACCTTTTAGTGTCATTATAACATACTTTCAACTAAAAAATCCACAATCTTTTTATGATCAACATCATACACATTTTTATCATTTAAAAATATTTCCTCTGCATAATATTGATTTATGGTTCCTAGTATCATAAAGCTTGCTATATTTATGTCTAAATCCTCTCTAACCTCACCTCTGTTAATAGCCTCTTTTAGAATATCTTCTAAAAGTATAAAGACCTTTTGCCTAAACTCTTTTATATATAACTTTATCTTTGAAGAAAATATGTCATTTTTTTTAGGCAAAGATTCCATCATATCCATATGCCTATTTATCGATTCTCCATGATAAAATGCATATGCTAAAAGTCTATTCCTCAAACCTTCTTGTTCAATTATTTTATAAATATCTTCAAAATATCTATCTAAAGTATAAATAACTAACTCTTGAAAAAGATTTTTTTTACTTTCAAAATATTCATACACTGTTCCCTTTCCTATACCAGCTTCTTTTGCTATATCCTCAATTTTCGATTTGTAATATCCATTTTGAGAAAAAACATCTAGGGCCGAATCTAATATCTTCTCCCTTCGTTCCTCTTTGTTAATCATTTTCTTCTCCTCTCTAAAAATTATCCAGAAGAATTTACAATTCTCCAAAGAATAACCACTTGTTAAGCACTTTTTCTTTTAAATATCTTTACTTTAATAAATCTTGCAAGATCATCAAACAACGTATAGACAACTGGTATAAATACTAATGTTAGTACTGTAGATAATAATAGTCCTCCAATAACTGCTGTAGCCATAGGTGCTTGGGTCTCTGCTCCCTCACCTATTCCTAATGCCAGCGGGATAAGACCTAAAACAGTAGTCAATGTAGTCATAAGTATTGGTCTAAGTCTTATAGGTCCTGAGTTTATTATTGCTTCAGTTCTATTTTCCCCTTCTCTTCGTCTAGTATTTATATAGTCAATAAGCACTATTGCATTATTAACCACTATTCCGGCCAACATAATAAATCCTATTAATGCTGGCACACTTAGAGATCTTCTAGTTAAGAACAATGCTAATGCCCCTCCTGCAAATGCTAATGGAACAGATAACATTATGCTAAATGGATGTAATAAAGACTCAAATTGAGATGCAAGTATCATATACACAAGAACTACGGCCAATATAAGAGCTAAACCTAAGTCTGAAAATGCATCATTTAACTCTTTATTTTCTCCTCCAAATTCATAACTATATCCCTCTGGCATATTATATTCATCTATTTTTAGTCTTATATCATCTGTTATACTCTTTAAATCCCTACCTAAAATTTGACTTGTTACAGATACTGTCCTTACCTGTCCATCTCTATTTATACCTACAGGTCCCCTTTCTATGGAGATATCTGATACTTGAGCTAAGGGCACTCTTATGTCCATAGGAGTGTCAATAAAGCTCTGGCCTAGGTTGGAAATACTTTTGCTAAATATTTCATCTCCTTTAACCACTATATCTATCTCATCCCCATCAATCTTATAACGAGTTGCCGTGGTCCCCGATATAGTACTTTTTACACTATTTGCAATTTGGGCTGCAGTTAACCCATATTGAGATGCCATTTGTCTATTTATTTTTATTCGGACTTCTGGAATTCCGTCAGATAGAGTAGTTTCAACACCTCTAGTTCCATCTATTGATGTAATAATATCTTTGAAATCTTCAGATATAGTTTTAAGTGTGTCTATATCATCACCTTTAATATCTATGCTTATAGGAGCTCCTCCTGCTCCTCCCATCATCATACTAGATGCTTCACTAACTTTCTTATCTGCTCCAGGTATGTCTTTAATCCTACTTCTTAATTCATCGGCGATTTCAGAAGTGGATCTATCCCTTTTATCTAAATCAATAAGGCTAACTGTTATACTCGCCTTATTAGAATTATTTCCTCCAAAGGAAATAGCACCGCTAGAACCTATATTTGATAGTACAGATTCTATTTCAGCGACATTTTTTATTTTATTTTCTATTTTTGTTACTATATTATTAGTTTCTTCTAATTCTGCCCCTTGAGGCAAAGATACACTTATTGTAATTTGTCCTTCGTCTACTTTTGGAAAAAATTCTGCCCCTACACTAAATATAGATACCATACTAACCACAAATATTAAAATAGCCAGTAACACTGTTGTCTTTCTATGTGTTATAGCCCACTTCAATATTCTCTTATATATGGATTCAACTTTGAAAAACAGTTTGTCGAAGGTATCGTATATAATAGAAAAAAGTCTAAATTTATTATTATGTTTTTCTCCTTGTTCTCTATCAACCTTTAAAAACTTAGATGATAGCATGGGTATTATCGTTAAAGAAACCAATAATGATGCTATAAGGGACATTGTAACAGTAAGAGCCAGCTCTTTAAATATGGTTGAAGCAATTCCTTCAATAAATACTATTGGTAAAAATACTGCTATTGTAGTTAGAGTAGATGCAGTAACTGCTATTCCAACTTCCTTAGCCCCTTTTATGGCAGCTTCCTTTCTAGAGTAACCATCTTGTCTAAACCTATAAATGTTCTCAAGTACAACTATTGCATTATCTACAAGCATACCTATCCCTAAGGCCAATCCACCAAGGGTCATAAGATTTAGTGTAATATCATTAAAATATATAAGTATGAAAGTTGCAATTATTGATATAGGTATTGCCGTACCTATTATTATAGTAGTCCTAAAATTTCTTAAAAATAGATATAATATAACTATAGCTAAAATAGCACCTATAATAGCATTTTGCATAACATTATTTATTGATAACTTAATAAACTCCGATAAATCTAAAACTACCTTTATATTTATTCCATTTAAATCTTCTTCTAAATTTTTTATTTCTTCATTTACCCTATTAGCTACAGTTACAGTATTACTACCCGATTGTTTTTGTATAGATATACCTATACTCTTATTGCCATTTAATTTAGATATTGCATCTAGCTCCTTATTTTTGAACTTCACTTCAGCTAAATCTTCTAAATATACAACTCCACCAGTTTTAAGGGGAATGGGTAACCTTTTTATCTCATCAATTGATTTAAATTCCCCCATAGTTCTTACTATAAGATCTTGACTTCCCTTTGTAACCCTCCCCCCTGGTAAATTTAGATTTTCTGCTCCTATTATCTTAGATATATAGTCTATAGAAATCCCATATCCCATCATTTTTCTTTGATTTAATGAGACCTCTATCTCTCTTTCATATCCACCGATAATATCTATGGAAGCCACTCCTTCTAGTCTTTCTAGCCTGGGCTTTATAGTATCCTCTGCTATATTTTGAAGTTTTGCCAAATCCCCTCCATTAGATATAGCAATATTCATAATAGGCTGAGCATTTGGATCTATCTTCATTACCATAGGATCATTGGCTCCATCCGGCAAATAGCCCTTAACTAAATCTACGTTCTCTCTCATTTTCAATGAAGCAAAATCCATATCTGTTCCAAAATTAAATTCTGCTATAACTATTGAACTTCCCTCTGATGATACAGAACTTACATTTTTTATGTTATCAACTGTAACAATTGTTTCTTCCAAAGGCTTAGTAATTAATTTTTCAATCTCTTCAGGCCCTACTCCCCTATATGTTGTTTGAACTATAGCCACTGGCACCTCTATTTCTGGTAATAAATCTATTGGTAGTCTAGTCAAGGAAATAAAACCTAGTAATAGAATAATAAGTGTTATCATGATTATTGTTACAGGTCTATTTACAGCTAACTTTGATAAATTCATACTATTCACCTCTTATTATTTTTACTTTTTCCCCTTCGTCTGTATAATTTTGTCCTTTAACTATAACTTTTTCTCCTTCATTTACACCTTCCACTATCTCTATATATTCTCCTGTATCCAACCCCGTTTTTACTTTTCTTCTTACAGCTCTATTTTCTTCTACTATATATATAATATCTTCTCCTTCATCCTTTACAACGGCTTCGCTTTTTACTGATATTACGTCCTCTCTTACATTAGTTTTAATATCAACTTTAGAGAACATTCCCGGTTTTATTTTTCCATTTTCATTATCCACATATATTTTAACTGGATATAACTGAATCCTTTGATTTACTGATGGACTAACCGTATTTATTTTTCCAGTTACATCTTTTAAAGGAACAGAAGGTATATCTATATTAACCTCCATCCCCTTGTAAATTTCATTTATTATGTCTTCAGTTACATTTATCTCTACATACACTTTATTTGCATTAACTATAGTCATAGATGGCTGAGTATTTGTTGCAAACTCTCCTTCTTCAATATTAACCATTGAAATCACACCACTTATAGGAGAACTAATATTAGTATTATCAATAGCATCTAATGCTTGTTGATAGGTCACCTTTGCCTGTTCTACTTGAGTTTTAGCAGCTTCAAGAGAATTATTAGATGCAGCTATTTTAGCCTGTTCATACTGAGCCTTTGTAGCTGCCCCCTGTTCATATAGTTCCTTTGTTCTTTGAAAGTTCTTTTGGGCATTATCTATTTTTTCCTTTGTAAGTTCAAAGTTAGCTTTGGCCCCTTCATATGCTACTTTTGCTTGTTTTACTTTCTTTTGGATATCATCTTTTTCTAATGTGAATAATATATCCCCTTTATTGACTTTATCTCCCACTTCCCCTTTTATACTTTCAACTTTACCTACTATCTTGGGTAATATCATAACTTCCTTATCCGCTTTTATTTTACCACTAAATGTACTTACATTAAATAAAGTTTTCTTTTTTACATCTTCAACATTAACAGGAGTATAGTTTTCTTCTTTTTTTACACTATTTCCCTCTGTATCTTTATTATCACTCCCACATCCCACTAAAACTCCAATACTAAGTAATAATATTACAACTATTAAACTTAATTTTTTTGACATTATCCATTCCTCCTTATCCTTGTTTGAAAACTGAACAGTCAGTCAGTTGTTTTCATTCTATTCTTAATTATAATAATTGTCAAGTGATTTTAATTAATATTAACAATTTAAGATATTATTGATTATACAATAATAAATCGTAAAAAAACAAGGCTGATCGGTCAGTCAGCCTTGTCTTTCTAACTAGATTGCTTTGAATTAACTTTAAATCGCACCTTAAACAACCAGATTGCTATAGTAAGCCATATTACTGCAAATATTATTAGTCCGTAAAAATCAGATTTTATAACACTAAAATCTGCTCCTTTAAATAATATTTCATCAAAAGGTCTTGCAAAGTACACAAGGGGCCATAATATTTTGCTTCCTATAACTAACATATTTGGGATATGTTCTGTCGTCCATACATATCCACAAGTTGCAAATGTGGGAAGTGATAACATATATGCTATTTGAACAAATTTTAATTTTTTCTTTACAAAAGAAGCAATTATAATAGCCATTGGGCTTATGGCTAACACAAATATAGTAGATAATCCTAAAGCAAGGGGAATGCTTCCATTAAAAGGAACCTCAAATACTTTTATAGCTATTAAAATAGCTATAAAAGTAGAAATTAAACAATATATTCCACTGGCTATTATTCTTGAAAATATTCTAAGTATAGGATTCTCCACGGCCATTTTATTTCCATTTTTACAAATAGATATACCAACACCAGAAAATGTTACCTGTTGTAAGAATACTGCTATAAAACCAAAAAGTAAGTAATTCATATATGTTATTTTAGGATCATATAGTATCCTATCGGTAAAGTTAAAGGGAACTACTGTTTTCTCTGCAATCTCAGGTAATTGTCCCTTAGATTGTATAAGTTTTATTTGAGTTCCTGCTGACACAGTTTGAATTATACTAGTTGCTTTTGAATAGGCATTATTTCCTATAACTATATTGGTACCATCAACTAGTATTGCCACCTCTGATCCTCTTAGTCCCTTAACATCCTGTGAAAAATCCTTAGGGATATAAACTGCCATATGAGCTTTTCTATCATTTATTACTTTTTTTAATTCCTCCGTAGTAGAAGGATAATATTTGACGATAAATCTATCATTATTATCAAAGTTATCTATTATCATTCTACTCATAGATGAATTATCCATATCCATTATTGCAATGGGTATATCATCTAAATAATCATTTATATATACACCTCCGAACAGAAATGTTAAAAATATTGGTCCTAAAAGCATTATTATAATTACATCCCTATCGCCTATTATCTCTTTTAAGTCATGTCCTATATATTTAAGAAGCTTCAATAACTTCACCTTCTTTGCATTTTGTAGTCTCTCCTTTTGAGTCCTTTTTACCTATAGATATTCCAAAAGCTCCTATGATAACTGTAATAGATATAAATGCAAAATACCAATTAATATCTGATACCATAGTTTCTATTTCTGTTCCCTTAAGAAACATATCTCTTATATTATCAGCATAATGGTAATATGGAAAAAATGAAGACACCTTTCTATAAGCAATTGGCATTGATAAAACAGGCCAAGTATATCCTATCATTATTGTATTGGGAACAAATATAACCGCATTTATAGTTGTTGCTATCATTTTATCAGGTATTATAGAAGATATCATAACACCGAAACTAGAAACAGAAAAAGATAAGAGGATACTCATTATTGCACTATCAAAAATACTCCCTCTAAATGGTATGCTCAATATATCTCTTTGAACAAATATTATTAACATTATGGATAAGAATCCGAATAATCCATAAAACAATATTTTACCTATTTGATACCCAATTCTATCCAATCTTTTATCAGATAGTTTTTTTTTCAATATAGATGATGCTGCTAATAGAGCTATAGCTGACTGTATCATAGCTATTCCCATTCCTATAGTGAAAAAGTTTTTATAATTCTGTGTAGGGTTATATAAATATCTTGTTCTAAATTTCAATGCCTGGGATATATTTTCCACTATATTTTTATGAACTCCCAATTTACCCCCTATTAGTTTCATTGATACACCAGTTTTAATGGTAAGCAATATCTCACTTGCTTTAGCTTTAGCAACACTCAATGTGGGCATATGGCTGCCATCATATATCATCAAAATTTTAGTATCATTAAGCTTTAATATGTCTTTATTAAAGTCTTTAGGTATAACCATAGCAGTCATTATTTCTCCATTTTTAAATAGTCTCTTAATTTCTTTATCACTATTTACATAATAATTAATATCGAAGGTTTCATTGGCATTAAATTCATCGATTATCATTCTACTCAAAGATGAATTATCTTGATCATATATCGCCAACGATATATCTTTTAAATGTCCCTCTTTAAACTGATATCCCAAAAGAAGATTTCCTAATATAGGTATTATAAAAAGAACTAGTACGGTTATTTTTCCCTTTCCCATTTTTTTTATTTCTTCCAAAAAAGAGCACCTAAAACTCTTTATCATTATTAACACTCCCTACTTAGGTAATTTAACAAAAGCTGTCATACCCGGTAATAATAATCTATCTTTATTATCTATTTTTATTTTTACCCCATAAGTTACTATATCAAATCCTCCATTATCATTGGTAGCCCTTTTAGTTGCAAAATCAGGTTTTCTGTTTATATGAACGACCTTTCCTTTAAATACTTTGTCAGGCGAACTTGATATCTTAATTTCCAACTCATCGTTTAAAGATATTTTATCTAATTTAGTTTCTTCAATATTTATCTCAACCCATGTATTTTCAAAGTCAGTTATGGTAGCTATGGACATTCCTGTAGATACAAGTTCCCCTTCGTTGGCATTTAATGCCGTAATAGAACCATTAATAGGTGATTTTATTTTTGTGTCTTTAAGATAAGCCTCTACCTCTTGTAGAGCACCCTTTGCCTGTTCTAACTTTCCCGATGCCGCTTGTTTCATGGCAAGTGCTTGAGCAACCAAAGCTTGTGCTCCATTTATATCTTCACTTCTAGCTCCTTCTTTAGCCATACTTAGCTTTTCTTTGGCAACTTTAAGTTGAGTACTAACCTCATCCTTTTTTTGGGCTGAAACTGCTCCCTTCTTATAAAGCTTTTTAACCCTCTCATAGGTTTTTTCCATTAAATTAACATATTCCTGTGCTTGGGCTATTTCTTGTTTTCTAGCACCATTTTGGGCCTTATCTAACATTGATTTTGCCGCCGTTACTTGACCCTCTGCTGCTTCATAACTAGCTCTTGCTGCCTTTATAACTGCTTCGGCCTGCTCTTTTTTCGCTTCTATTTCATCACTAGATATCTGTACTAGAATATCTCCACCCTTTATTTCATCCCCTTCTACTATATTAAGTTTTTTTATTCTACCAGGAATTTTGGTATTTACACTTACCTCTTTAGCTTCTATACTTCCAGTTACTATATTTTCACTATTGCCATCAAATAACCCCACTGCTTCACTGTCCTTTTTCTGTGATGTGCAACCAAAGGTAAATATGCTAGTGAGCAATACTATAAATAATAGTGATATTATTTTTTTATTTGTTTTTTTCATATAATCACTCCTTAATTTTATATTTAATAAGTATATTTAGCTATATCATTATAATATTTTTCTTTAGCAAGGTTATATCCATGTATTATTTCTACTATACTCTCCTCCACTTCTGCTAGTTTTTCCTCAGCTGCTAGTACTTCAACTATAGTACCAGCTGAAGATTCTAAATCAAGTTTTTTAAGCATCTGAGTTTCTACACCAAAACCTTCTTTATATTTATACTCTGCTATTTCAAGATTTTCTTTTACTGCATTTAACATACCCTCTGTATTTTTAAGCATTTCCCTTACAGTATTTAACCTATCAAAAGATTCTCTTATTGAGCTTTCAACATCAACCTGTATTTTATCATAATTTAATATATTTTTTTCTTTTAGAAGTTTAGCTTCTTTATATTGGAAAGTCTTGGGGGTATATTTTTTCTCCGCCAATTGGAAATTCAAGTTATATACAACCATTTCTCCAATCGCTTTTTTTATTTCCAATCTATTTTCTAATCCCATTTTTAAACCTTTGTCTATATCAGGTGCCTCATTTATATCATAGGAAACATCTACTATATTAACTTCTTTGTCTAGAGAAATGTTCATGACCTTTTTAAGTTCTATTAAAGCTTGCTTAAGATCCCCTTTTGCTTTTGTATATTCAATTTGGGTCTTTTTATAATATGTTTTAGCAAGTAGCATGTCATCTTTGGCCTTCATTCCTTCTTCATATCCAGCCTTTGCAAACTCATATTGCTTAGCTCCTCTATCTTGAGCCTTTTTCTTTATATCAAGTATATTTTGAGCCTTTAATACATCAAAATATTTTTTCTTAATGAGCATAGCTATTTGATTTTTATACATATCATATGATGCTAATGTTACCTCATATGATATATTAGCCATAACAGTCATTATTTCAGAGGTTGATTCTGCTCCAAAAGAACCTAAACTATCGAAATTTAATTTATTCGATAATGTACTACCTGCTGCTTGAAGGGAATTTATTAAAGATAATTGTCCACCATCTAATTGTTCCTTTTTAGAGTTTAATAACTCTTTACTATTTTTAAGTTGTTCCTCTTTTTGGTCTAATCCACTTTCTAACTTTGAAACAATCTGATGTTTCATACTATCTGGAAGTTGTAAATCATTTAAGTTAGTTCCAGCTTTAATCTCTCCTCCATTTGGTAATTGTATATCCTGAAAAACTATTCCTGAATTTAAACTGTTTTTAGCATTTTCCAGTTGTTTTTCAGCACTATTAAGTTGTTTCTCCTTTTTATTTATTGTTTGTTTTCCTCGCTCCAATAGATCTGAACCATCTTCTATTTCCCCTGACAAATACTCTGCCCTATCTTCAGAAACTTTACTTAACTCTATCTGGTTTTTTACTTTTTTTAAATCTATACTATTTCTAAGACCAACTAAAACAGCGTCCTCAACAGATAAATTAGAAAAATCCACTTTAGATTCTACATCTTTTACTTCTTCAGTAGACTTATCCTTATCATAGTAAAAAGCAAATGTCTCAGTGCTATAAGTCAATAATGTTATGATACTTAATAATACTATTGCTCTTTTAGTAAACTTCATTTTATTACCTCCCCAGTTGAATTTGTTATACTAATCCTCTTTGCATTTTACCTAACAATGCTATAAGATTCTCCTTTTCATAGTCATTTAACATAGTCATTGTTTCAGCAGACCAATCTTTATACTCATTTATTATATTTTTAGTTGCTTCCATTCCTTTTTTAGTTATCATAGCTATTACCTTCCTTCTATCTTTGCTACTTCTTTCCCTCCTAACATACCCTTGGTTTTCCAATCTATCTATCAGTCCTGTTATATTTGATTTTGTAACTAACATCTCCTCTCCTATTTCCGATAGTGTTAGTTCTTTTTTTGAATCACTATAAAGAATTACTAATAAATTGAATTTAGTGGCTGACATATGAAACTTATCAAAGAAAGTCTTATGGACCTCTTCTAAAATATCAGCAGTCTTCTTTAGCTCTATTATAGTCTTACCCGCTATAGGTCCTATCCAATTATAGCTTTCGAAAAGTCTTTTAGCTTTACCCAATTATACCACTCTCCTAAATATATAATATAAATATGTTTTATATATTAATTGTACATACGTTAACTATTATTGTTAAAAAATCAAGTAGTATTTACTACTTGATTTTTTATATTATATTAACACCATATATATTATATATCTTTATAGTTAATTTGTAAATAGTTAATCCCTTTACTATTATTATAACTTACTCCAAATATGATTCTAACTTTCCTTTAAGATTCATATAACTATATATACCAGTTACCTTTTGAAATTTAGCCTTCTTAAGGGTGTTCTCAGCATCTAATACGTCTTGTAGTATCCCTAATCCATTTTCATATTTTACTTTAGCAATCCTTAAATTTTCTTCTACTTTTTTTATATTATTATCATACTTCTTGATTTCATTTTCAAGACTATTAAGTTTTTGTAAATCAAGCTTTACCTCTATTTCTATATCTGTTTTCTTATTATCAAGGTTAATTTGTGCTTTATTTAAATTATATTGTTGATATTTGTATGGATAAGTATATTTATCATAAAATTTCTTATTTATTTCTGTTTCTCTAAGGGTAAATTCATATTTCTTTTTAACTTGATACATATCCATTCTATCCTCATATGCCTTCATAACGATCTCTTCAGCCCCGATGTCTTTAAACTTTTCAAATTCAACTTCCGAAGTCAATGTAAGTTCTGTATTTACAGGAAGTCCTAATAACTTATTTAAATTCATCCTAGCTGAATTATAACCTATATTTAAATTATCAAGTTCTATTTCTAAATCGGATAAATTTATTTCCGCCATGGTTACAGCAACCTCTGTTCCTACCCCATTTTTTAATTTGGACTTAGCTATTTTAAGTTGATCCTTAGCCCGTTCTATAGATTCTCTTTGTATATCTATAAGATTCTCCATTTTTTTCACTTCATAATATAGCTTTTCTACACCTAACCTAGTTTGTTCTATAGTGGATTCCTTACCCTTTTCAGCAAGTTCTATAGCCATATTTAGTCTATCGGGAGTAAGTTCTTTTGTTATTTCAACGTCATAGCCATATAAGCTATCTTGCATTGACATAGGTATAAATCCTTTATTAGCTAAATCTTGAGCATCCTCCAAATCTTCTATCCTTTTTAGCTGTTGTCTTCTTTGTGTATTAGCATTTTCTATCTCAATATCTGTAAGCTTTATGTCTTTACTATTTTCAATGGCATAGTCCTTGGCCTCTTCTAAGCTAAAGTTCATATTTCTAATATCATTTTCTGCCTCCACATTTTTGACATTTGTTAGTCCAATGGATACTATCATAAAAACGGCCATAACAAACACCATAACCTTATTTTTCATTTTATATCATCCTTTCTATTTTATAATAAAATTTTTAGTATATATAAGCTCATTTTTATTTCCTATCCTAAACTGATATCTTCCAGGGGAAAATCCCTTTTCTGGTTTATTTATAGATATATTAAATTTATTTGAACTCTTTATTTCAATTGAAATATTTTTCATAACCCTTGATTTATCTATATCTATAAACTGTCCCTTTAGCTTTACTGAGGAAATATCTTCCCCTTCTAAGTTTATATTTATAGGAATAGATATATGCTCATCTTCTCTATTTACTTCTTCTGCTACTATAAATGGTATTGCCATATTCTTATCACCAACATTAAGGATAAGTTGATACATCCCCTCAGGCCATCCATTTTTAGGTTTTTCTATATTTATTTTTACTTTATTATCTTTAATAGGTGCCTCAAATTTGATTATAGACTTATTTCTATATAAAATAGCTCCCTGTATTTTCCCTTTATTACTATCTTTTATTTCCACATTAAAAGATATATTTTGTTGAGCTTTAGAGAAAAATCTAATCTTACTAATATCTATATCGCTACTCTTCTTTTTATCTAATTCATTAAGATCCACTTCATCTGTAACAATAAAGTTAATATTTGAAGCCTCTTCTCCAAGAACAAAAACTTTAACTTGATACCATCCCTTTTCCCAATTTTTGTCTTTCGGTTTTGGTAATTCAACTGGAAATGCTCCTTCTATTAGAAGTTCCCCGTCATAGCCTTTCACCTTCTCCTCATATCCGTTTTCTAAATAATAAAGAGAAATCTTACCTTTAACTTTATCTGTGGCATTTATATTAACATTAAACTTTATAGATGGTAAATTCGCAGGAATATTTGGTAATTGTTTTCTGTTTACCTTATACTTATCTTCTAAATCAAGTATCCTCTGTCGTCTATCCTTTTCATTTTTTTTCTTTTCTTCTTTTACTATTTCCTCCTTAGTTACAAGACTAAAAATATGTTTTATTGTAGCCTCTGCTATTTCTGTATACATATTTTCAAATAGGTTAAAAGCCTCTCTATTAAATATCCTTATTGGTTTATCACCTCCAACTCCTTGAAAACCTATTCCTTGTCTTAATTGTTCTATCACATCTAAATGTTCCATCCACTTTTTATCTATATTCCTCATAAGAACTAATCTTTCAATATATTTGAAACTATTTTTGTCTATTTTCTCTTTCTTTTCATTATATATATTTAAACCTTTATCTATAATATTCTTTTTTATAGTCTCTCTATCCAACTTCTCTATTTCTTCTAATGGTAAATCTTTAAAATTAATTTCATCTTTAAATCCAAGACTACTTTTTAAATAATTTTCAAGACCTTTTAGGTCCCACTCTTCAGGATAACTCCCTTCCATAGTATAATGATCAACAGCCTTTATTATGGATTCTTCAATTATTGTAACTATAAAGTCCCCCATATCTTCTCCATTTAATATCTTATTTCTTTCATTGTATATGGTTTCTCTTTGTTTATTTAATATCTGATCAAACTCTAATGTATTCTTTCTAATACTATAGTTTATTGATTCTATATTCTTTTGAGTGCTCTCCACAAGGGATGATAGTATTTTATTTTGAAGTCCTTCCTCTTCTGAATCAGAATACTTTTCAAAGGTCTTTTTCATCTTTTCTATCCGTTCATCTCCTAACCCTTCAAATAAACTATCCTCTAGTGATATGAAAAACTGAGACTCCCCTGGATCCCCTTGCCTTCCAGCCCTTCCCCTTAGCTGATTGTCTATTCTCCTCGAATTATGTCTCTCGGCTCCTATAACAAATAAGCCTCCAAGTTCGGATACCCCTTCTCCAAGTTTTATATCTGTACCTCTACCAGCCATATTTGTAGCTATTGTAACAGCATTTTTCTCCCCTGCAGCGGCTATTATATTGGCTTCATCTTCATCTTGTTTGGCATTTAATAATTCATGTTTAATACTTCTCTTTTTTAACATATCACTTATTTTTTCCGATTCATCTATATATATAGTTCCTACAAGTACAGGTTGTCCTTTTCTATGTCTTTTCTCTATTTCTTGGACTATAGATTTAAACTTAGTTCTTCTATTCATATATATTATATCATTACTATCTTTTCTAATTGTAGGTTTATTAGTCGGTATAACATATACATCCATACCATATATACTTTTAAATTCTTCCCTTTCAGTATAGGCAGTTCCAGTCATTCCTGCTACCTTATCGAACATTCTAAAATAATTTTGATATGTTATTGTTGCTACAGTCTTGGACTCTTTTTGTATGTCAAGTCCCTCTTTAGCCTCTATGGCCTGATGTAATCCTTTGCTATATCTTCTTCCAGGCATAAGTCTCCCTGTAAACTTATCTACTATAACCACTTCCCCATCCTTTATAACATAATCCTGATCTCTTTTCATCATATTATGGGCATGGAGACTTTGCCTTATATGATGAAGTAACTCGATATTCTCTATATCAGCTATATTCTCTAAGTTAAATACCCTTTCCCCTTTATCCATTCCAGATTCTGTTAAGTTTACAGAATTTTTATCTGAATCTATATCATAATCTTCTTCTTTAAGACTTCTAACAAACTTATCAACAGTCATATAATATTGAGAAGGTCTATTTCCTTGTCCTGATATTATAAGGGGTGTCCTTGCTTCATCTATTAATACACTATCAACTTCATCTATTATTACAAAATTCCTATTTTTTTGAACCACATTATCTTTTATAACGGCCATATTATCCCTTAGATAATCAAAACCAAACTCACTATTGGTTCCATAGACTATATCACAACTATATGCTTCCTTTTTCTCTGCTGGAGTCATTTCCCTTTTTATAAGTCCTACTTTAAGACCTAAAAATTCGTGAACTTTTCCCATCTCTTCTCTATCTCTAGAGGCTAAATATTCATTAACTGTGACAATAAAAACACTATCTTCTGATAATCCGTTTAAATATGCCGGTAAAGTGGAAACTAATGTCTTGCCTTCTCCAGTCTTCATTTCAGCTATATTCCCATCATGTAATACTATCCCCCCCATAAGTTGAACAGGGAAATGTTTCATACCAAGAACCCTATATGAAGCTTCCCTAACCACGGCAAAAGCTTCTTCTAAGATATTATCTAAATCCTCACCAGATTTTAATTTTTCTCTAAATTCAGTAGTTTTAGCTTTAAGTTCTTCATCTGTTAACCCACTTATCTTATTTTCTAAATCCAATATATTGTCTACTCTTTTTTTTATTTTTTTCAGTTTTGAATCATGTATATTGAAAATATTACCTAAAATATTTTTCATTTTTTTCCTCCTACTTATATTATTTCAACTTACATTTTAACACTATTATACATCTTTTTAAAGTAATAAATAGGATTTGTATTGTATTTGTAATGGAAGTAATAAAAAAAGACCTGTAACAGGTCTTTTTTTATTACATAGGTCCTTCTCCATCCCCTTTTTCAAGCTTACCATCGTCATCGTCATCGTCATCGTCATCATCCTTATCATCAATATCATCAATATCAATATCTAATCTATGGCCATCTTTCTTATCAAATTCAACAACTTTTTTATGACTATCCTCATCTTTTATATATCCTTCTATATCGGCATCATCAAATTCATCTTCTATATCCTTTATTATATCTTCTATATAATCTTTTATATCTCCCCTATCTAAATCCTCCCACTCATCATCATACTTATCTAAATCTGCCTCTATCCTTACCTTTATATCATCTTCATCTCCAGATAATTTTATATCGAATCTTATATCTTTATACTTATCATAATCATCATCTAACTTTTTCTCTAGATCATCTAAATCCTTTTTATCGTTATTAGATTCCTCTATGTCCACATCTAAATCTTTTCCATCTTCTTTCTCAAATTCAACTAATTTATCATTTTCATCTTCATCTTTTATATATCCCTTTACATCTATTCCTTTAAATTCATCATTAACCTTATCTACAACCTTATCTACATAATCTTCTATATCATCATCATCTAGATCTTCCCAATCGTCCCCATATTTAGATAAATCTGTATATATTTTCACCTCTATATCTCCATCTTTTTCAGTGGGGTATAATTCAAATTTTACACTTTTATAATTGTCATATCTTTTATTTAAATAATCTTTAAGATCATTTAGGTCATCTCTTGATATAATATCACTATCTTCTAAGTCAATATCTAAGTCTTTTCCATCATCTTTTTTAAATTCAACTAGCTTATCGTTACTATCCTCATCTTCTATATAACCTTCTATATCAGCATCATCAAACTCATCTTCTATATCTTTTACTATGTCTTTTATATAGTCTTTTATATCATCATAATCCAAATCTTTCCAATCATCTTCATCTTTATCTAAATCCACTGTTATTTCAACTTCTATATCATCTTCGTCTCCATCTAGATTAATATCAAATTTTATACTTTTATAACTATCATAGTCATCTTCTAACTCTTTTTCTAAATCGTCTAGATCTTCATTATCTTCAACATCCATATCAATATCTAGACTTTTATTATGTTTTTTATCAAATTTAACTAATTTATCATTACTATCTTCATCTTTTATGTATCCTTCTATATCAGCATCATCAAATACATCATCTATATCATCGATTATATCTTTTATATAATCCTCTATGTCATCGTCTGATAAATCCCTCCACTCACTTTTATCCTTGTCTAAATCTACTTCTATCTTTAATTTAATATTATCTTTATCTCCACTTAAGTTAATATCAAAATTTACATCCTTATATTCATCATAATCATTATCTAGTTTCTTCTCTAGGTCATCTAAACTGCCACCGCCTAAACTTTTTATCCTTGCTTCAAGAATCTGTATTTGTCTATCCTTGTCAGCTAACTTTTGCATTAACTCCATTACTGTAGAACCTGGTTTATTGGTTATACTTATACTTCTTGTCCTTCCATCCCATTTTATGTCTTTATCAAAAATATTAGCCATCATCCTAAGGGGAACATAGGTACTTCCTTCTATTATAACAGGTTCCTTTGCTCCACTTACCATTGCACCATTATTATATATGGATATACCACCTATCCATGCCTTTACAGTTTTATATCCACCTGCTGCATATACTACCGTAAACAATGATGAAAAAACTATAATCGTTATCAAAATTGCCAATGTCTTTTTACTAAATTTCCTCAATTTTATACCTCCTTTTTTTAATTATATATCAATTATACATCATCCACTATTTTCCTTCAATACATTATAAATTACTTTTTCTTAATATCACAAATATTCCTGGCTTATAACTTAAAAATTCAACCTTATTATTTGATATTGTTACATCAATGTTATTAACCCTTTCAAATCTTCTTTTATTTATATCATATCTAAGTACTATAATACCTTGTCCTATTTCAGCCTTAGGGGTTATTGTAACAGTTAAAAAGTCAAATACTAAATCTTTGGTCTCAACTGCTATAATATCAGATATAATGGTTTCACCTATTAATTTATTTCTAATAGAAGTTTCAACCATAGGGCTTACCTTTCCCACTTGTAACATAGCATCTTCATCATCTGATTCAAACTCTATGTCCTCTATATATATATCACCCCATTTAGAAAGGATATCAAACTCATCTATATCTCCTTTATCATCTTCAAATTTTATCTTTCTAACCAATGTATTCTCTCCCATTAGATGATCTAAATTCATTTTAATATCATCTCCATTTGTATATCTATCATCTAATATTAAAATAGTTTCATTTTGAGAAATCTTCTCTATTAACATACCTTCTTTATTATTATCATTTTCCCTTATATCCTCTTTAGGAATATATTCCCCCTCTTTAACAACACTTAAAATACCAGCTTTAACTTTTTTATGATTATTATCATTTTCTATATATATGTCATAAAGCCCTGGATTTAGTCTATATTTAGGAAGATAGACTTCTAAGTATTTATTATTATCATTATCTGTCTTAGACTTCACATCATATGCCTCTTCATCATCAAAATATACATTAACAGAAGATGAAAAGTTATTTCCATATATTATTATTGGCTCTTTATAATTATAATCCTCAACAACACTTTTAACCATCACATCGTCTTTATTGAAATCTGGAATGGCCATGGTTTTAAAAGTCCAACCAAGTATTTCCCTATTATATTTTTCTAAGCTATCATTCATTATAATCCCTGATTTTATATTTAGGGTATATTTAGTATTTGACTTTATATTCTTTACTGGTATAAATAGGGCTTTCTTATCTTCTTTTTCACTTTTAAATATATATTTATCTATATACTCTTTAATAATGGGCTCTTCCTTATCCAAAATCCCATCTATAAATCCT
This sequence comes from Dethiothermospora halolimnae, assembly GCF_037577855.1. NCBI lineage: Bacteria > Bacillati > Bacillota > Tissierellia > Tissierellales > Thermohalobacteraceae > Dethiothermospora > Dethiothermospora halolimnae. The sequence continues at coordinate 63,307 of NZ_JBAKFX010000003.1, forward strand.
ATATCTATAATATTATCTGGAATTGATGAACTTTCCTTTATTTTTTTAAGTCCGTTTCGGAAGTCATCATTAAATTCAAGGGTATGATCTATGTCCTCATATACTATTTTAATAAAATATCTATCTTCTCCATCTATCTTTATGGGATTTATATTAAGTCCTAACTCTTCTTCATCTAATTCATCGTCATCATCTTCTGGAATTCTATAAACTTCGTGGGGTGCTCCTTTTGATATAACATTAAAGGTTTCATCTTCTGGAAGTTTTAGTTTTGGATCATTATCAAAATACAACTCTATATTATAACTTCCAGTATAAATTTCTTTAGATAACTTATCTCCATTTTCTCCCCTTATCTTTACTTTAATCTCATTTACGCTTATAAACTCTATATCCTCTCTATCTATTTCAATTTTTTCTAACCCCTCATCTACTACACGTCCTGATTTTGGTATGAGTTGTACTTTTTCTATAGATTCATTAAAGTTATATCCATATATTGAAAAATCATGATATCCATCTTTATATAATTGAAGCACAGATACACTGTTTTTATTATTTAAATCTGTAGCATTATTATCATCATTTATATTTCCATCGGTTCTATAATTTTTTTTAATAACATCTAAACTATTCTGATGAGGGGTCTCTAACGTATCTTCTGGTATATAAAGTTCATAATATCTACCACTCCCAAACCCTTCTTTGGGAAATATCTCTATAATTGTTTCTTTATTATCTCCATAATAATTATATCTAAATTGAATCTTAGATATATCTACCTGCTCAATATTATTATATATATCTAAGATCTTTATATTATTTAATGAGTTATAACTTATTCTATTCTCACTATATATATCATATGTTTTTTTATTGTCTATAGTAATATCATCAGCTTTTGGTCTTATATGTCCATCTATCTTCAAAGTTACCTTATCATCTCCAAACACTACATCCCTAACTTCTACATTTTCCTTTTTATCTGACCTATCACACCAAAATGAAAACTCTATATCTCTATCTACGTTATATCCGTTTATATCTTCTAAAGATTCCTTATCTATAAATATTTTATACTTCATAAGGCTATCTAAATTATATCTAGGAGTTATCCTTAATATATCTTTATTTACTATTTTAATTTCCCTAATTGGAATTTCATATAAATTAATATCTTCAATTAATTTATGTTTCTCTATACTAGTTTTCCCTTCTAACTTAGTTTCATCAATATTGGCAGGGATCATGTCATCCCCATTTGTATAAAACTCAACCAACTTATCCTTTATATAATTTGTTTCATCATATATTGATTGTTTTGGATTTAGTATCCTATATAACTTAACACTATCTTTAATAGAAGCCCCTTTATTATCATCTCTAGCTATATCTCTATCAAATTTTATATATATACTATCATCAGGTTTTAATTTTGAATAATTATTATTTCCTCTTCTATACAAATATCTTATATCATCATCCATAGATAAACTTGATGAATAGGCTATGGGGTTAGGCCCCTTTCCTTCACCTCTAGTTTTAAAGTCAATATATATATCACTATTATAAAAATATTTATTCTCTATAGCATTTTTATAATCCTTTAGTTTTAATGCATCTTTTTCAATTTTAACAGTGTACTCTGTATCCCTCCTTAGGTGATAATCCTTATCATTGTAATTATCATCTATATCTAATACTAGTGTTCTTTTGTCATCTCCGAGATACTTATCTTTAACAGCAAATTCCTCTCCATCTGATGTTATGGTGATTTTATCCTTATCTAAAAGTTCTATTGGATATTTAAAATGAAATTCTATATTTTCATCAACCGATGCATTACTTGATTTATTTGAAGGTCTTGTATAATCAATAAAGTTATCTGTATAAAATACTAGACTTATTTTATCATTATATATTTTACTATTGGTATCACTTTTAAGGTATACAGCTTTCTCTTTTAGTATGACCTTATACTGGGTAAAATCATTTAGTTTGCCTGACTTTGGTCTTACTATTAAAGTATCATTATAATTATCTATATTATAGCTATCTATACTATCTCGTTTATAATAATCATCTTTAATCATGGATTTTTTGTATATATGTATTTTATCCCTTATATCATCAGTACTTATATTGCTTATAAAGTTAAATCCTATAATATCAGTGTTATCTATATTATGGCTATCATTAGATGGATAAACTTTTTTTATTATGTCATTTTCTTTTTGAGTTTGTCCCCTTGTTACAAATGAATATCCAAAACTATCTATTACTTCGTCTCCGTCCTTAAAAAGTCCTTTGGGAATATAAATGGTATATAAACTATGTAATCTTAAATGATTTTCTCTAGCTTTGTCTCCATATAAGGGACTATCTTTTAAAGAAAGTTTGATAATTCCCTTTGTCTTATCAACTTCAAAATCTTTAAATTTATTATTTTCTAAATATTGATTATTTGCTGTAATAAGTATTTCATTAAGTTTTTCTTTATCTACATCATAGCTATTATTATACTTTATATTTATATATGGTATATCATAATCAATATTTTTATCTCCTTTTTTTATTACCTTTTTGTCGGTATATATTAAATGTATAACTTTATTACTGCTAATATTATTAGCGAATATTGGTACATTAAAAAATATAATATTAAACAACATTATTATTACTGTATATAGAGCTATCTTAGACTTTTTATCCAAATAAAAAACCTCCTTAGTATTTTAATATTACGACTCCTTTTTTATATTATCGGCATAATTTTTAATACATTGAATTTCCTATATATTTTACATTAAAAAAGCTCCACAAAATGTGAAGCTAATCTTCTAATACAAATCTTTTTTCCTCAAATATTTCCCTATTTATTTTTATATAGACCTTATCACTTTTCTTTAATTTAGATATATTTTTATCTGATGTTATATTTATAGAACCTTCATCTGCTAAGTATCTTAATATATCCCTTATATCCGTTATCTTACTATTTATTGTATCAATTATATAGGATACCGATGACATTAAATTTCCATTATTATTTATAAGTAAAGTAAGAAACATATTTATATCCTCTTGATGCTTTAGCTCAAATTTAATATTTTCAAGATTTTTTATTTCTTCATCGTCTATATCTAATACCTCTTGTGGCCTTAAAACTGGTAGATTATAAACATAGACAATATTGTCATCTTTATCTTTTCCTATTTTTATAAGCTTAAAATCTATTAAAAGTTTAAGGTCCTCTTTTCTATTAGTAGGATATTTATATCCCAATTTATTTAATATCCTTTTTTTCTCTTCTATAACTTGAAAAGCACTATTTTCATCCTTTAAATTAGCATTTAAAAGGGTTCTAGTAGCTTTTTTTCCTTTAATATTTTCAGTCTGAAGATATCCTATCATTATATACATCTTATATGTTGTCTCTGGAAGATATCTTGTCCATAAATATTCATGTACCTCTTTAGGCATTTTTATTTTTTTTCTATTATTCATAGGTTTCTCCTCTCTAATTGTAAGCTAATGATATTGTATCATTTTTTTTTGATTTTTAAAACTATCTACTATTTAACAAATATATCATATATGGTACTTGTCTCATCATCATAATAAAATCTAATATATGGTTCTTTACTTCCTAAATAATCCATAAAGGCCTCTGTTGTACTCATATATATATCATCTATATCTATATAATCATTATCTATAATATAATCTACGTTTTCATCCCCATAATAAATAATCTCATCCCCATCTACTTCTATTGTAAATATAATATCTGTACCGTCAAAATCTATATCTAACAATTTTCCATCTTCCAAGTCATTTCCAAATTTAGTCCCCGATAACTCTATCATTTTAACTTTATCCTCTTCTATGCCAACTGTCACCAAATCTCCACGGGATATCTTACTTAGGCTTATATCATCGGTATATCTAAATACCTCAGCATTATCATCAAGTCTATATATTTCATTTCCTACCTCTATATATCTACTATCTATAGAGGTAACAGTACCAGATACGGTTTTAAAGTCTCCAACCTTGGCTATTGGAGATATCTCCAACTGATTACCTCCATTTAATTGATATAATATAACTCTACCTATTACAACTGAGGCTCTATTATCTTTACTTATTTTATAAGTCAAGACCTTTCCCTCGCTGTTCCTTATATCAGCATATCTATCTTCTCCTAGATTATAGCTATCTATAACATATCCTATATTCATTTTATTTTGTATTCCATTTATGTTATCCCATATGGTTAACATCTTTAATACACCATCTTCTTCGTCCATGATAACTTCAACGTCTTCTAATACTTCATTGTTTTTAAGAGTATTCCATTTTATCACTTTTACTGAATAAGGGTTATGACCAGTATAGTCAAATATAACAGTATCATTATCTACTTTATATTTATTATCATCTATTATAATATAGTCTTCACCAAAATCATCCCCTGCTAGTATTTTTTTTGTATCAAATGTTTCAAATACATCATTCTCTAATCTAGAAGACATATTTTTTAGCTTCCCTGACTTTCCTATGGAATATTTTATTATATTTCCCCTATCAGTATACTCTTTAAGTCTATCATACTCCTGATAATCTTCGAAAGCATAAACTTTTCTTTTCCCATTTTCACCATATATTTGTATCTCTCCATCTAAGGCATCTCCATACCTAACTAAAACACCGTATAATCCTAGCTTAATATTTAAGTTTCCCTCTATATAAACTATATCTCCCTTTAAATCTGTAGATAACTTTACATTCTGATTATAAAATTCTTGCAATACCCTAGCTCCATATACCGTTCTATCTTTTATATTATCTATCTTTTCACCATTATTATATGAGTATATAAACTCATCTGCAAATCTCAATTCCCCATTAATATTTTTAAGGGTTATGGATATGTCATATCCATTGATACCACCTTTAACTTTCCCTAAAACTCCTACCTTTCTATATCTAAGTACATACATTATATCCCTATTATCCCCTTTTATTGTGTTTATAATATCTCCCTTTTTTATATCACTATATTTTATATGCTTTTTCCCGCTATTATTAAGAAGATATACATCATATCCATTATTCTCAAAGTCTATCCGTCCTTTATCACCATTTTTTGCATCTATAAATTCTACAACCCCTTCTTCTACATTTACATTGTTCACATATAAATTTTTACTATCAAAGTCAAATATTTTTCCATAGGTCAGGCTGTCATCCTTTACTGAGAATAATCCAGCTTGTCCCCTTCTTAAGTATTTATCATAATTCCTTTTATTTATTTTCTCAGAATTAATATATATATTAGCACTATCATCTATATCTAAAAATTTGTCCATAGATGACAGTTTTATTTTATTAAATGGTTTATCGGTATATCCATTGACTATCTCATGATTTTCAGCACCTTGGACAGCATCATTGTCCATACCTATATGATCAGTATATATTATTTCCTTATCTTTATTAACATATATATTTATATACTCTCCCTCCATGACTAAGCTATCATCGGTTATTTTAAAATGCTCTTGCTCATTTTTATCAAAGCTATATCCATTATATGATATATCCCCGTTAAACCTCACATTTACAACCTGATTATCTCTAATATTTTCAGTTCCAAGTATCTCTACATTTTCCAACTTATATAGTCCAAGTTCTTCTTCCATAAGAGTCTTATCAGATATTACGGTTTTACTGCCCCCTTCAATACTACTTAACATATTTTCTTCAAGTATTCTATTTATTATAAGGGCTACTTGTCCTCTGTTTAAATCCTCATCATACTTTAATGATATCCCCTTTAATAACCCCATCTCTGCTGCTTTTACTATATAGTTAGACGGCCATTGTCCTTGCAAATACATATCTCTATATCCAATACTTCTAAGGACTATTGTTATTCCTTCTGAAAAGGTTACATTTTTCTTTGGCTTAAAAGTTCCATCTCCATAACCACTTACTAATCCACTACCCACTGCTATATTTATATAATTAGATGACCAACTATCCTTTTCCACATCATTAAATTTTGGATTTTGATTAAATAGACTTGATGTATTTTCATATCCCAACAATTTTACCACTATCTTAACCAGTTCTTCTCTAGTTATATTGTCTTCTGGATGATATTTGCCATCTTCTCTACCCTCTACTATATCAAAGGCCTTAAGTCTATTTATGGCTTCTTTAGTATCAGTATTGACATCATCTTTAGTTATATCAACAGCAAATGTAGGTGGTATAATAACTAAGAACATAATTATCATAATTAGAAGCATAAAAAATCTTATATTGCTTTTCATATAATCCTCCCTATAATCTCAGAAAAAACTAGGATATTCTAGTTTTTTCTAAATTTTATTTATTATTTTTACAGATATCTATTTTATTATAACCTATTTTACCATTAATTTAAAATGGAATTTCATATTATTAATTCCTATATTTAGTTCTTGTTTTTTGAAAAGAGAAAGCAAGTTTTACAGAAAATATAATAAAACAACACCTAAATATTTAAAAGGGTCCAATATATTGGGCCCTTTTAAATATTTATCTAAATTTGTATTAAAATATCATTCAATTAATATTCCTTTAAAATAAGCTGACAATCTTTCAATATAACTTTGGCATCTTTATAAAATCCAGATGTTAAACTTTCTGCTTTTACTGCTAGTTTAACCTCCCTTACACCCGATACATTAACTGAATAATTTTGAGGCCAATCACCAATTCTAAACTTATCGCTACTATAAAGTTCATTATTATTTTCATCGTAGATAAACAATTGATACTCCATATAATAAGATATATCCTCCGATGAAGCTAAAGCATATATCTCCCCTTCTAATGTTTTAGCATTTTTATCAATTTCATATGTGAAATAGTTCCCTGATATAGATTGATTTATACTTATTTCTAATTGGTTATTTACCGTAGTTTCGACTTTATCAAAGCTATCATTTTCCGAACCTATTAAATTTATTTTTATCTCGTTATCAGCTTCATCTCTAGTTTTAAAATCCATAAGATACTTGTTCCCATTTATTAGGACTATTTTTAATACGTAATTACTACTATACTCATATGGATCCACAGGAGTAACCTTTATTTTATCCCAATCATCAATAGCAATATGTACAGGTATAAACTCATGATCATGCTCTATAACTATAGCCTCTATATCACTGAGATTGACTTTTTTGTTAAATTCAATAGTCCAACTTTTATTTATAGATATCCCTTCTTTACTATCTAGTTGTTCCCAATCATCATTATCCGTTGCAAAGCTATTAATAGATGTAAACATAATAATTATTATAACTATCATAAACACTCTTTTCTTTCTCACTTAATGATCCCTCCAAACTAATAATATCTGATTTTATATTCTTACCAATTTTTATTTGTTCCCCTTTTATGCAATCAATTACCAGAGGAATGATGACGGATATCTCATATATATTTTCTTTTTTCGGTCTTGATTAACAAATCTGAAACATGTACTTTAGTAATTACAAAGAAATATTATACCTTAATAATATAACATAAATTTTATCTTTTCAACTTAGAAATTTACAAAGTACAAATCCTTTATTCAACAATAAACTTAATCTTTATACCTTTCTTTAGCTTTTTACCATTAACTGACTTCACTTGGTTTGTTATATATAAATAATACTCACCTCGATTATAATTATCTAATGGAATAACCCTTATTATATCCTTTTCTGTATTTTTAAAGACTACATCTATCATTTCTCCATACTCATCTGTTATATATATATCCCCGCTATTTAGGGCATCTGCCAAAACATCATAATTAAAATCAATATCCCATTGCTTATCGGGAGCAATATCTCGCTTTGTAGACCATATATCCCAATCCTGTTCCATATTATATGCTTTTTTCACTACCTCTAAGTCATAATCATCAACATTATAATCATAATTTATGTCAAATTGATTTTCTCTATCTCCTATCATTTTTTTCAATATTTCTATATCCAATATACTTACTATACCATCTTTATTAAAATCACAATCTTTAGCACTTTTAGTCCAGTTTATAGCAACCCAGCCTTCTATAGAGTCTCCATCTTTTCCTATGGTTTTAACCCTGTATCTTAAATAATCATTTAAAAATATAGGTCCTTCTAAATATATAAGGGCTTCATTTGGAGAAGACACTGCTATTTTTTCCCCATCATAGTTTCTTATATTTAATCCATAGGGAGTATCATTTATAAGTATATCTCCCTTTTCATGGGTATTAAAGCTTACCTGTGTATATGGAGTAGGTGTATCAAATCTGTAGTTTGGATTAGGCTTCCCCTCCACTGGAAGTTCCCTATGATCTATACTCCCTATCTCTACATCATATAACATATATGCATAGTCTAAGACCTTCTCTTGATATGCTTTATATTGAACCCAGCTACCATGATGATAGGGTATCATATTGGGATTATTAGACTCTGACCATCCATTATATGCCCATATGGCAAAATACCAGTTTTCTAATATTCTAGGGTCATAGTTTCCGATTTTAGGTATTATGGGATTATCCCTTAGGGCATATCCCCACTTATCTAATAATATTTCTGCACCAGCATTTATATTATAATCCATATCATACTTTAACTTCTCATCATCATACTCTGTATGTATGTGGGGAGTTACCTGCATAACACCATAACTAACACCATCAAAGCTTAATAGAGGCTCTCCATCTTTAAATTGAGTAAAATCACTTTCAGTATAGGCTATAGATTTTAAAATAACAGGAGGAATTCCTTTTTCTAAGGCTACCTTCTCTATTTTAGCCTCTATTTCTTTTCTAGTTGGATTTTCATAATATTTTCTACTACGAAGGGAGAATAACTTAACATCTGAATTTGACTCAGCACTTTTCTTATCTAAAATAAAGTCCTCTCCATCATATATATATGTTGATTCTAAATATTTATCTGAATTTGCATTGGCATCATTTTTACTGTATAGAGGAGTCCTTTCTATTATTTTATTATCTCTTACTATCAATACACCCTTATATATATTATTTCTTTCAAAACTCAACTTAATATTTCTATCATTTTCCACTCTAAAAACATAATAATTAAGATATGAAGATGTACCCCCTTCCTTTGAAGTAATAATAAGTTCTTGGCTTCCATCATTTGTTAGATCCTCAGAATGTATTCTTTGAAAACTACCTTTAAAGTCAAATTTAGTATCATTTATATATACTATTTCCCTTACTTGATCAATTTCTATGTCCACTGTTATTTTATCGTTTATATATACTCTATCATTTAATATATCTTTCTTTACTTCGCTTTCAACTTTATCTCCTAATGCTATGCTATTCATACCTATTACCATAAAAATAATAACCAAAATAAATACCTTTTTATTAATTTCTACCACCCCCATAGTTTTTCTACAACAAAGCCTGTGATAACGGAACGGTCCCTTTGTCCCAGGTTTTAATCAGTTGTTTCGACAAAATATACTAGTTTTATAATATATATTGTACTATAATATTTAGTATTAGTGCAATATATATCAAGTTGTGGGATTACGAATCCCCCAACAACTGAATGGAATTAATTCTATAATAATTGAATGGAATTCTATAATAGCTAGATGCAACAAACTTTTTAACAGCTAAACAACTAAATAATTAGGAGGACCATGTAAATGAAGTCTAAGAAAAATTATATTTCACTGTTTATAGCATCATTAATAATATTAAAAGTAGGATTATATTATAGTTTAATGGATATAACAATAAATTTTGGTATTAAATTATTATTAAGTCTCGTATATATAGGGCTTATATTTGTATTATTAAAAAGAAAAAAGAGGTTGTTCCTGTGTATATATATACTTATATCCTTATTAATGTTTGCTGATTCTGTTTATTTTAGATACTTTAATGAAAGTTTAACCTTTAATATCTTTGGACAGGCGGGGCAATTAGGTGATGTGACTGAAACTATCAAGTTGTTATTAAGTCCTAAGGACTTTTTACTATTCTTAGATATCCCGATAATTTATTTATATTTTAAAAAATATAATAAGTCAGTGGATAAATCTTTTAAACTTATATATATAATTTCGACTATAGTTATTGTTACTTTAGTGTTAATTAATCCCATAAATAGTGATGTGGTAAAGGGGTTAAATAGTCAAGAGTTCTTTACTTATCATATCAAGGATATATACTTATCTATAATGGGGGACGATATAAAGGTAGGCAAATCTATAGAAAAAGAGTTAGCTAAAACTTTGAATAAAAAACCTCTACCAATAAAAAACAAAAAATTATATGGCATAGGTAAAAATAGAAATCTAATAATAATACAAGTGGAGTCTTTTCAAAATATGGTTATAAATAAATACTATAATGGTCAAGAGCTTACACCTAACTTAAATAAATTAATAAAACAAGATACAATTTATTTTAATAATTATTATCAGCAATTGGGAAAAGGAAATACCTCTGATGCCGAATTTGTTAGTCAAAACTCCATATATGCCCCAATATATGGTCAAGCCTATGATATCTATAAAGATAACTATTTTTATGGGCTGCCATGGATAATGAGAGATGAGGGTTATAAATCTATAGTTTTCCATGGATATAAAAAAGAGTTTTGGAATAGAGATGCTGCATATCCTAATCAAGGATTTCAAAGATTTTTTAGTGAAAAGGATTTTGATATTAAAGAAAAAATAGGCTTCGGTTTAAACGATAAAGATTTTTTTAAACAATCAATTGATTATCTAAAGAACGAAGATAAACCGTTTTATAGTTTTTTAATTACACTAACATGTCATAATCCATATAATATGCCTAAAAAATATCATAATATTACTTTAAAAGCAGAGGATAGAGATACGTTATTTGGCAACTATTTACAAGCAGTGCATTATACCGATAAAGCTATTGGAGAGTTTATTAAAAGATTAAAAGACAATAACCTCTATAATAACTCAGTTATAGCAATTTATGGAGATCATTTTGGATTAAGTAGTACAGATGATAATATAAATGATAATGTTAGTAGCTTTTTAGGATATGACTATGATTTTGATGAAATGATGAAAATCCCCCTTATAATAAACATACCTGAAAAAGATATTAACCAAACGATAGATATTGTTGGTGGGCAAATTGATTTTATGCCTACTATATTAAATCTTATGGGGATAGAAAGTAAAAACCCAATTATTTTTGGACGGGATCTAGTTAATAGTAATTCTGGTTTTGTGGCTTCTCAAACTTATATGCTTAAAGGGTCTTTTATTAAAGATGATATAGTTCTTGAAATGTCCAGAGACGGAATATTTAAAAATAGTAGAGCTTGGAATAAACGTACAAGAAAATCAGTAGATTTACAAAAATATAAAAAATACTATGAAAAAGCTATTAAAGAAATAGATAAAGCCATGTATGTTCTAGAAAATAACATGTTAAAAGAAGTTATAAAGAAAAATAAAGATTTTGATTATGTAAACGTCACTAAGAACAAAATAAAACCAGCTAAATTTATTTCCCATGCTGGAGGTAGAATAAAAGGGTTAACCTATACTAATAGTAAAGAATCTTTAGATAAAAGCTACGAAAAAGGCTATGAATTTATAGAAGTGGATTTTGAATGGACTAGTGATGAAAAAGCAGTATTGCTCCATAGTTGGGACGGCTTCTTAAAAAAGTTTTTTAATGTTGAACCTAAGGTATATTCTCTAAAAGAATTTAAAAACTTTAAAATGGTAAATAATTGGCATCAAATGACATTAGAGCACTTAAGCATATGGCTTAAAAATCATCCCAATACCTACATAGTATCCGATGTAAAAAAAGATAATATAAAACTATTATCTTTGATTAGCAAAAACTATCCTGATATAAAAAGACAAATAATACCACAAATTTATCATACGGGAGAATACTCTAAAGTAAAATATTTAGGCTATAAGAATATAATCTACACCCTATACAGATCTACTAACTCCGAAGATGAAATAATCAACTTTGCAAAACACAATAATTTATTGGCTATAACTATGCCCATTGATAAAGCTAAAACAGGCTTACCCAAAAAACTAAATAAATTAGGAATATTTACTTATAGCCATACTATAAACGATTTAGAACTGGCTAAAACTTTAGAAGAAAAAGGTATAGATGGCTTTTATACTGATGATTTAACTGAATAGAACCTGGGGCAAGAGTGCTATTCCTTTGTCTCAAATTTTATTTTTACAAAATTGTAAATAAACAAAGGTTTTTCATTTTTTATATTGAAATATAGCAGGTATAAACATTTTTATATAAAGGAGGCAAAAAAATTGAAAAGAAAGATATCATTAATACTAATTATAATTTTATTAACCATATCCTCCAATATGGTTAATGCTAACGACAACAGACCCTTAGGTATTAAAAAGTCAGGTGATCCAAGCTTTGACGTTTCTATAGATTATCTAAATAGAAATGGGGCAAATGTAGATATCGTTAAAGGAAATAGAATAGTAGACCTATCATCAAGAACAAAAAATGGCATTCTTTATTGTGATAAAAATCATACTCTCCGTATAAAAATGTCGCTGCCATTAGATAAAAGTACTGTAAATAATAATAATATATATTTATTAAACATATCATCCAATAGAAAGCTAACAAGTATATTGACTATTGATGATAATGATGAAAGTATAGTTTACGTAAAGTCCCCCAGTGGTGGCTATAGGGTTAATGAAGATTATAAATTAGTGATAACCACTGATTTATATTCAAAAACTAGAAGGAATCTTAAAGAAAACTATACTACACTGATTAGTATTGTAGACGATAAACCTGATGCTCCATCTAATGTCGATGCTTGGGATGTTTCTAGTAGTAAAATAAAGCTTGCATGGGATAAAGTCGAAGATGCAGACTATTATTATATTTATGATAGTAAAAGTTATGATGGCCCTTATACTCCCTGGTATGATAAAAATAAGGAAAAATTTAAAGCCAATTGGGGCAATGATTATTGCGCCAGTGTTTATAACCTACAGCCAGATACAGATAGATATTATAAAGTTACATCGGTAAAGGATGGTATAGAGTCGGATTTTAGTAATATAGTCTCTGCTAAAACCCCTTCATATAGTGAAGTGTCTACCCCTAGAAATGTTCAAGCTTGGGCCGTATCGGATACCGAAATAAGACTATATTGGGACGAAGTTGAAGATGCAGATTACTATAATATATATTATAGTGATAAACTAAATGGAACATACTATCCCTTTGTAGATAAAGACGATAATATAGCTAAATTTAATTGGTATTCAGATTATTCTCTTATAGATGACCAATGTAATCCAAATGAAACTTGGTATTATAAGGTTGTTGCAGTTAAACACGGCAAAGAATCCGATGCAAGTGAAGTCACCTATGCCAAAACCTTTAGTACCTTTACTCTTACACCACCATCTAAAATAAAAGCTTGGGCCATAAATGACTCTACTATAAGGGTCTATTGGGATAAAGTAAGTAATGCCGAGTATTATCATGTATATTACAGTGATGAATACGACGGTAAGTATTATCCATTTTTAAATGACTCCGATGATTTATATAAATTTTATTGGAGTGAAGACTATTGTTTTGAAGACCCTTATAATGAACCTAATAGTACTACATACTACAAGGTCAAATCAGTAGGAAAAGGGATAGCATCAGATTTTAGCGACATCGTATTTGCTACTACTTCCAACTCTTCTAATGATGATGTTACTTATAGGAGTTTAATTGTGGGTAATAGCAATTATGAAGGGGATGAGTATTTATCTGGTCCCCAGTATGATGTTGAAAATATGAGAGAGCTATTTATCAAAGCAAAATTAGGACAAATGGACTCTAGTTTTAGTAGCATCAATGACCAAATGGACTTAAACAAATCTCAAATACTAAGGGAAATATCAAATACATTTAAAGATGCTGATTATGATGATGTATCATATTTCTATTTTAGTGGTCATGGTACAGTGGACCCCCGTACAAATACGGCATATATAGTACCTCTTGATGCTACTTATCAAAAGGATTATATAAGTGTTCATGAACTGGAAGCTGCATTAAGTAATATAAGGGGTACAAAGGTTGTAATAATAGATGCTTGTTTCTCAGGAGGTTTTATAGATAAATCTTCAGATGGAGAGACTACTGAAGGCTCTTCTAAAGAAATAAATCTAGAAGATATGCATCAAATATTTAATGAAGAAGTTGAAAAGGCTTTTGGAGATAGTAATGGTATGGAAATAAAACAAAGAGCATACCTAAATTCTAACCAATACAAAGTACTAACCTCAGCAAATGGAGGAGAAACTTCTTTAGACTTTGGATATGGAGGAGAATTTACTTTATATTTTTTAGAAGCATGTGGATTCTTTGACGATGATCGTATGCAAGCCGACTATAATGGAAATAACATTATTTCCCTTGATGAAATATATACATATTGTGAGAAAAACGTAAGGGGTTCCCAGGTACAGGTGTTCCCCAAATATAGTGACTTTGAAATATTTAGTTTAGTTAATATTAAATCTAAAAATTCACATGTTGACTTTAAAAAGTAATATAATTTTATGTGTAGTAACTAATTGCTTAAATTTACTTGTATTAGTATACTATATATAGAGATAAATATTAAAACAAAGGAGGATAATGCATGAAATTAAAACTTGTTATAAAATCAATTGCTTTATTACTAATAGTTCTGGGTCTCATACCCCTGGCAAGTTACGCGACAGACTTACCAGCCAGTGAGAATGGTACCGTAATTTTGAAAGAAAAAGGAGTGGCTTTTGACATAGGGTATATGGATAAAGACACTTCTACAGCTCTAAAAGTAGTAGAATCCTTAAATGAGCCAGGAGAAGATATCTTTGTAAAACTTTCTAATGGATTTATTTATGACGTTAAAAATGACAAAGAAGTTGGATACAATGAAATTCCAAGTTTAATTTATTACGATAGTGAAGGAATATCTAAGTTTATTGAGAATAGTAATGAAGTAGATTTACAAGTTACAAATGTAAAATAAAGAAGGAGAATAATGAAACAAGATAAAATATTGATGTATACAAACTGAATGAAATCATTGATATAATAAATCCAGCAGAAGTTAAATATGTATTAATTCTGCTGGATAGTTTATTTGGTTTTGTTAGCTTTAGATTTTAAATTCTTTAGTATATCCCTTTCCTTTATTAGACATGATAATCCTCCCATTCAATTTTATTTATTATATCATGTCCGAGTTTTCACTGTCTAATTAAGTATAACCTATCTATATTTTGTAAATTGTAGGAATTTCAATAAAGTTATTTTTCAATTATAGAGTATAAAAGAGGAACCATAATCAAATTAAATAACATACAAAATGTCAATGCCGCCATTAGTAATATTGCCAGTGGAACAAATAGTACTTGTCCTGACATCGCAAGGGGTATAAGTCCCAAAACAGTTGTCAAAGTACTCATAAGTATAGGTCGAAGTCTTTTAGCACCAGCACTTTGACAGGCATCATTTATATTAAGTCCTTGTTTTCTTTCCGTATTTATAAAGTCAACAAGAACAATTGCATTAGCAAGAACAATACCAAGCATACTGATCATCCCAAGCATTACAAAGAATGAAAGGCTATATCCTGTTATATATACTGCCGCCATACCACTTGTCATGCCTATAGGAAGTGAAGAAAATATAACTAAAAGCTGTTTTATACTTTTAAACTGAAGATATAAAACAAAGAATATTAAAACGATTGATAGAGCCCCTGCCATCCCCATAGCGCCCATAGCTTCAGCGGTATCCTCGGATGGTGTGGTATCCACAGTTACTCCGTCCGGCACTTTAATACCTTGTATCGCCTCAAGTAATTTGCTTTTAATTTCACCTGAATTATATCCAAGTTGTGCATATCCACCTATTGATATTACTCTCTGACCGTCTATGTGTTTAATTTTATTTAAGCTTGTGGATATATCAAAATCAGCAAACTGCTTTGTCATATATTTCGTACCCGTATTAGACTTGATTTTATAATTTTCGAGTTCATTAAGGCTTGAAATATCCGATTTAACATTAATATTGTATTCCTTCCCATTATCATAGGCGGTTGCTGCTGTACGACCAGAAAGGGCTATATTAAATTCATTTTGAACGGATGCTTTTACTAATCCCATGGTGTTCATTTTTTTGTCATTCATATTGATAAAATATTCATATGTTGAATAGTAGGTATCACTTGAAACAGCTGTAGCACCTTCGACCTTTTTAAGTTCTGATGCTATTTGTGATGCAGTTTTATTCATCAATTCCATATCATCCCCATATATGTTAATTCCTATAGGTGTGCCCGTTTCAGGGATAATACCTATTTGATTGACAACAACATGTGCATCACTGATAGAAGCATTAATTTCTTTCTGTAAAAAATCAACCATTTCAGCTGTTACTTTAAACCTTCCACCCTTTTTTAAATCTATTTTTACACAAATATCACCTAAGCTATCAGAGGAGCCTTTTTCATTTATAGCAAAACTGTAACTAGGTATTCCTATACCTACACCGGAAAAAACATTTACCGTTTCCGGCTGTGCATTGATGATATCCTGTACATCTCTTACTAACTCTTCTGTTTTGTTAAAATTATCAGTCTGATAATTTTTTATATCAATCAGTACATATTCCTTATTTACCTTTGGCATAATATCCATTGTAGAGTTTGTCATTATAACCCCAAACAAAACAATCATGCCTATGGCTGTAATAATTGTTATTATTTTATGTTTGAAGGTATACTTTGATATTGCATCGTACACTCTCTGGGTAATACCAACTTTTTCCTTTTTGTTTTGGTTGGCAGGTTTCAGAAAAATATAACAAAACACAGGTGTTACAAATATTGATATTATAAAAGAAAGCACAAGGCACGTAATAATAACAATAGGTATGGCAATGATAACCTGCCTGTTTACACCTGATAATGTAAGCATTGATGCAAATGTCAGTACAGCTGTAAGCATTGAAAGAAATACCGATACAGCAACATCTTTTGTTCCCTTTATACAGGCTTCCAGTCTGTCAATACCTGCATCAATATATGTTTGTATCGAATCACTGACCACAACCGAGTTATCCACCAACATACCCAATACCATAATCAGTGCTGTTAGTGACATAAAATGAATTTGCTCTCCAACAAATTTCATTACAATGAAATTTGCAAAGATTGATAAGGGAATGGCTATGGATACAATAAGTCCATTCCTGAAACTCATTCCTACCATAACAACGAGCATAACAATGGCTATAGCTTCAATAACGTTTAAAAGAAAATTATCTATATCGCTTTTTACATCATCGGACTGAAAATAAACCTCATTTACTTTTATTGTTTCCGGCAGTCCTGCTTTGAAATCCTCCACCGTCTGTCTTGTTTCTTCACCTAAACTTACTACATTTAATCCTTCATGGAAATACAGTGCCACAGTGACACTTTTTGTACCATTAAATAAGTAGTATGGACTATCATCAACCTCTTTATACGCAATATCGGCTATATCTTTAAGCCTTATCAGTGTATTGCTATTCGTAGAACCAATAATAATATTTTCAAGCTGATCTAGGCTACTATATCTTCCTGAAGTTCGTACTGAAATAGACTTGTCATCTTCAAGTGAGACACTTCCTATAGGCATTATGGAATTGTTTGAATTTATCATACCCACAAGATCTGCCAATGACAGACGAAGGTGGTTAAGCTTACGGGTATTTACAATAATAGAAATTTCGCTGTTGTTATCTCCCAATACTTTTACCTTTGATACCCCATGAATCTGTTTCAGTTGATCCTGTAATTCTATCGCACGTTCCGAAAGCTCATCATTGGAAACATTATCTCCAGAAACTGCCAATATAAGACTGGCACTATCAACTAAATTTGTATCTACGGTTATAGAGGAAACGGTATCTGGTAATTCTGACTTTATATCTTCCATTTTCTGACGAAGTTCTGTAAAACTATTGTTTACTTCTTCGTCAGAAAGCTCATTCTTTAACCTTAAAACTACAGCTGAAGCATTATTCATAGACTGGGATGAGCTTTCTTTAAAACCCGTTATATCCATAATCGCATTTTCAAGTTTTTTTGTGATTTCTTTTTCAACTTCTTCTGCTGTAAGTCCAGGTGCAACAGCTACAACACTAGCACTTGGAATCGTCACTTTAGGGAATGATGTCCTCGGCAGCTGTACATAATATATGCCACCGATAATACTAATCATACAAAGAACGATAATGAGTAAACCCTTCTGCTTAATAAGTGATTCCAAAATTTTTTTAATCATCGATGCCCCCTCCATTCTGACCATAAGAATCTGCCTGACTTATTTCTGAAACAATATCATTTTCATTAAGAGTTTTAACACCAGTTGTAACTATTTTTTCATCGGAAAGGTTGCTTACAAGCATTTTCCCTTCACTGATTTCTTTTATGTCTATCTGAACACGACTCACTGTATTGTCATCATTTAGCTTATAAACATAATGGACTCCATTTATATTAATAACACTTTCCATTGGGACGAATACACCCTCAGCACTGTCTAAAACAAGGTCTACATCAACGATTTCTCCGATTATCATGTTATTTGAGTCAAAGATAATATCAACTGTATATGTATGTGTAGCTTCATCCGGGTAAATGGATATATTGTCAATTTCTCCTTTTGTAGAATTATTTATTATAACCTTTTTTACAGAGGATAGCTTGCTGTGATCCTCCGCTGATACACCGATGGAAACCTGACTGCTGTTTGATTTGGCAGTGATAATAGGTGAATTTGCTGTAACGAAATCCCCTTCGGATATTCCGACCGTTGTTATATATCCGTCAGCCTCAGCTTTAAGGTTCGCATCAATAATATTTTTCTCAGCCTGTTCCTTGGAATTTCTACTTAATTTAACATTTTCCTTTGCTGTATTAACATCGTTTATTTTGTCTTTTTTGAGTTTTTCAAGATTTGCCTTTGCTGTTTCAAGTTGTGAACAAAGGGACTCTAAACCATTTTTACTTTTTGTATATTGTGCTCTTTGTCCCTCAATATCCATTTGGGAAATAGCTCCAGCTTTATACAACTCTTCACTTGCTTCAAGTTTGGATTTTAGCACATCTAAGTTGCTTTGAGCGACTGAAATTTGCTGTTTTAAATTTTTAATACTCTCTCCGGCATTTCTAATATTTGTATCATAGGTTAATCTTGTTTTTTCAAGGGTATTTTTAGCAATGGCCAAATTACTTTTTGTAGAAGCATAGGAATATTTGAGATGTGTTGTATCAAGGGTTGCCAAGACATCCCCTTTTTTGACGTACTGACCCTCTTGAACATTTACTTTCGATACCTTGCCACTAGATTTGAAGAAATACTTTCTTATTTTACTTGGTCTTACAATCCCCTGATAATCCAGTTTTACATCATATTTTGATGGAGAAAGGACCATTGTTTCAACTGTTTTTACATTTTTTACACCGGTTGTATTTGTACTATTTTTACATCCATATAAAAATAAGATCAAAACTACTACCGAACAAATCAGCAACATAAATTTTTTATTCATTAATATCTTCCTTCCATATAAATAGTTTAGTTACTCATAAAATGATAATCATGATTATAAAGGCACTGTTGGACTTTATGAACACTCTCTTCACTAATATCTCTATAACTTTTCAATTGCCTACCGTGGCATGACATAAACACTGATTAGCTTTGTCTCAAATCAGTATGAACTGTGGTAATAAAGGATTGCATATTTATCTTATAACATATTTAAACTTGCAACAATTGTACCTTTGGGCAAAATTATATATCCGGCATATTTTGTTTCACAATATCAATATCAGAACATATCTATCTATACAAAAGTGCTAAAAAAACTTGGCTATTTGCATAGCCAAGCTTCTCAAATTTCTATTCATAAACATCAAAGAATTACTTCCTAATGTGTAGTTAAAAACTTTGCTAAAATAACAAATAAGAACAAATCCTTTCACAAAGTTGATACATATTTAACTTCTACCGAATTTATTATATCAATGATTTCATTTAGTCTCCATACATCAATTCTTCGTCGGTTACCTCTACCTTGCTTTTTTTCATCTTCTAAAAGTTATTTACTGTTTTTTAAATACTATTTTTCAATATGAATAATACCCTGTGCTATGGCTACTGCAACAGCTTCTGCTCTAGAGTTAACTTTAAGCTTGCTGTATATATTAGTTAAATGTGCTTTAACCGTTCTTTCAGATATACCCATATCGAAAGCTATTTCCTTACTTTTATAACCCCTTGCAATAGATTGTAGCACAAACAACTCCCTTTCTGTAATTGAAAAGTCAGATGAACCTTTGATTGGATTTAATGTCTCTTTAGTACCAAAGATACTTTTACTAATTTCTGGCTGTAAAAGTACTTCTCCTCTTATAGCAGATTCAATAGTTCTAATAAGTTCTTCTCGAGGAGTATCTTTAAGGAGGTATCCCTTAGCCCCTAGGGAAAGTCCCTCCATAATTAGTTTATTATCATTAAAGGTTGTTAAGATCATGATTGGTACTGAAAAATCCTTTTCATTTAGGTGTCTCATTAACTCTAAGCCACTCATTTTTGGCATATTTAAATCCAACAAAATAATATCCGGCTTTAACCGTTCTATTAACATTAATGCTTCGTTTCCATTTTCTGCTTCCCCT
This sequence comes from Dethiothermospora halolimnae, assembly GCF_037577855.1. Lineage (NCBI taxonomy): Bacteria > Bacillati > Bacillota > Tissierellia > Tissierellales > Thermohalobacteraceae > Dethiothermospora > Dethiothermospora halolimnae. The sequence goes on from NZ_JBAKFX010000003.1 coordinate 84,162, forward strand.
ACAACTTCATAATTTGCCTCTGTTTCAAAGATTAGCTTTATCCCTTCTCTCACTACTAAATGATCATCTACCACCAATATTCTTTTCTTATTCATTATCATCTATTCCTTTCCCAATTGGTATAGTAATATTTAGTTTTGTACCCATCCTTTTTTTACTTTTTATTCTAATCTCTCCGTCCAATGCTTTCACCCGCTCAGTCATCCCCAGTATCCCGTAGTGTCCAAATAATCGACTTAAAAGCTTAACATCGAATCCAACACCATCATCTGTAATAGTTATATTTATTCGATTGTGTTCCTCTATTACCTCAACGACAACATTTCTGGCTTTTGCATGATTTCCAATATTATTTAGGCCTTCTCTCACAATATATACAATATGCTTGAACACCCTTGCCGATACTTGAGATTTTATACTAATATTCGTTATAATGAGAGTATTTGAAGTAGCATTAAACTTAGTGATTTCAGCTTTTATTGCTTCAGTAAGATCCATGTTTTCTGTTTTTTCAAATCGCAAATCATGTATTACATACCTAGAATCTGATAAAGTCCTCCTTGCATGCTGCATGGACTTTTGTACAATTTCTTTTGCCCGTTTTGTATTATTATTATTCAAATTAGTGTTTATCGCATCTAATTGCATAATTAGACCTGCAAGCCCTTGGGAAAGTGTGTCATGCAAGTCTCTAGCCACTCTTTGTCTCTCATTAGTTAAAGTTAATTCTTCTACCTTCTCATAAGCATGCTCCAATTCTTGTGTGAGTTTCTGAGCACGAATACGTAAATTTACTTGTCTAATATAGATGGAAGAGTATATCATTACAGTCAAAGTAATTATCAGAAGTATGGGAATATAGCGAATTAGCTCATCTACTCCATTCAATACTATAATAGTGCCGCAAAATATTCCATAAAAATAAATAAATGTAATAATAATTTTAATAACTCTGCGATAAATTACCCTACTCTGAACAAGAAGGACTGGGATTAGCCCTAGAAATATAGTCTCATATTCTTCAGGTACTATAACTGCACAAGAGAAAATAATTATGCCTTGTATAGCAAAATAAAGCCAATGATTGTGTTTAAATATTCTATGAGAAGAGAAATATACTAATAAATGAATTATCATTGCTATTGTGAACCATATCATTGAAAGCATGGACACTTTGTATGTGTTTTGTACAAATACAGTAGTCAGATAAACTAGGACAATTGCCGCTATAACAGGAGACTTAAAGACATTAACTTCATCTGAATCTAATATATTTGCTAGTTTAAACTTATTTTCCAAATTCTTCACCTGCCTTTTAATAAAATTATGATTTGAGTTTTAAAATACTATATATTAATCTTATAACATATTTACAAACTACTCAATTGTACCTTAGGGCAAATTTTTATGCAGTATTGTCAAGAATATTGTGTAAATTTATTTAGGATAATTCCAGAATCACATGAGTTCTATTTCTAAGTAACAATGTAGACCTTGATAAAATAGCCTATCAAATAAGTAAAACCCTATTCAATCGTTTAAAGTCAGTGGGAAAATACCAAATTCCTATTAACCCTAATGAAACATATAAAAGGTTCAATAAGAATAAATTTAAAACTTTTAAGTTAGCGAATATGTATCTACATCCAATAGCAGATATACAAACAAATACTATATACGGGTTCTCTCAAGATACTTGTAATTACACAGCTCAAGGCAGAGAAGTAGTATATAGAAAGTTAAAATCTTATATCGCTACTGAAATTCATAAACTTATGAAAAATATCTATGAATATAATTCAGTTGAATTAGCAGATGACAAACTATCTAAATATTCATCACAAAAAGGAAACTGTTTAATAACAGGAAACTTCTTATATGCTAATGAAGTGGAAATACATCATGTAAAACCTATATCATTAGGTGGAACTGATAGTTTTGCCAACTTGATTGCAAGACACAAAGATATTCATAAGTTAATTCACTCTACAACAAATGAAACGATTGATAGATATATGGACAAACTCCAATTAAACGAACAAGAATTGGGTAAAGTAAACAAATATCGTAAAGAATGTAATTCAATTAATTTAGTCTAAAAGATTTTTTAAGATGGAATGCCGTATGAGGTGAAAGTCTCACGTACGGTGTGAAGCAGGGGAAAAGATGGAGATAAGATCAAAGTCTTACCTATTGCTATCAGTAGCAGAAGCCACCTTTAAAGTTGTTAAAACAGAATTTGCTTTTAACAAAATATTTAATAGTTTTGAGGAGCTTGAATATTTATTATTTGATTATGTGAACTGGTATAATAATCACAGGATTCATGGGTCATTAAATTACCTTACCCCTGTGGAATATAGAATGTTAATGTCCGACAAAAAAGTGTCTTAAAAAGGGTTGACAATCCAATATATTTTTGTGATTGCTTAAGAACCATATGAGCACTTCTTTCTTTTCTAAACCCAAAGCTACTATTTAAAAATTCCCTATCGAATATTAGATTAGTTACCTGGTGTATTGATTATTGTATTAGTCTATCTATTACTGTGGAGATTCCTAAGAGTCTTATTCCCCCATTTGGCTTAGGTATTTCTTTTCTCCTTACTGCTTTAGGTTTGTATACTTCATTTAGCAGACTTGCCTTCAAAGTTTCATAATGTTCTTGAAGGTAGGATAGAAGTTCATCTACCTTCATTCCATATATCTGCCAAATTTACTGTAATAACTTCGGGTGATACGGACTTTGTTTTGATATGCAAACTCATCCAACTATATTCAGCCTCAAATGTGGTTCGTATACCTCAGACCGGAATTTTGCCTCAGACTTCCTTCACATTCCACCTCACAGTGAACACCCTTGTCTTAGGCTAACGGTCGGCACTATCAGCCCCTGTATCGGACTTTCACCGACTAGTTTATGCCCATGCTGGGCGCACATAATAAAACTCGAGGGATAAACCCTCGAGTTTTATTAATATTATTCTATTAAACTATAGAGTAACATTTATAATTTTATTACTGAATAGTTGCTGCGTCTGTTGATGCATCATATCCATCTGCATCATCTGTAAGTTGACCAGACACTACATTAATGTCAGCACCTTTAACTTGCGCATCTGCCGCTGTAATAGTGATATCAATTGTATCTCCATCAGTTTCTGCAGACGTACCTGTAAAGCTAGTAACTCCACTAATTGCGAAGTCTGTTGTAGCATCAGCATTATCTACATCTGCTGCTGCATAAGCTTCAGAGAAATCTACTGTAACAACATCTTTACCACCAATAAAGTTTGTAGCTGCAAATGCATCACCAACAACTACATCACTAGCAGCATCTGCAGCATTTACTGTTACTGTGAATGCTCCAGCTGCTTCAATTGCAGTTTCAAGGTCAGCAAAAGTAATTGTTCCGTTAGTAGCATTTGGATCAAGATTTACTGTTAATATATCACTTGCAAAGCTTGCTTCAATCTTATCAGCAGTATTTCCATCAGTATTGTCTAATAATTCTACTTGAATGCTATTACCATATGCACCATCTAATGCACTATCAGCATCTATATCAATAACAACATCATTACTGGCATTAGTCAATGCTGCATTACCTATTGTATATGAAGCCGCAGTTTGAACTGTGCTTGCTGAAGTTATTTTCATTACACTAGTGTTTGTATCATGGATTAATTCTCCGTGATTATCTCCACCATCATTGATCTCGTAAGTTAACTCGATTTCTGTTGGAGACTTGATTGCTACTCCTTCAGCACTTGTTAAGTTCTTACTGATATTTAAGATATGTGGTTGATCTTGGTTAGCATCAGCAAGTGCATTAGTTGAAATATCATCATTCACTACATCTGATGTAGTTCCTAAGAAACCTTTTGGTAATGTAATTGATACGAATGTTCCTGATAAGTCATCACCATTTGATTCGATTACTCCATCATCATCACTATCATAATACTTTTCTTCACCTTCAACTTTAACACCTGTTGGTAGGTCTTCACCGTTAATTGTGTATACTGTTGAAGTAAATACATCAAGATCCATTTCAGTGCCGAATTGTACGTGTACTACATCCGAATCTGCTGTACCATCAATATCTAAGTCAACGTTATCATGTGCATCTGCCCATATAACTTGAGGCGCACCAGTTTCACTTGCAGCAGCTTCAATTGTTACATCATATTTTTCTGTTGCAGATGTATTTCCAATATCATCAGAAATAGATCTCACATATACTGTCCAGTTACCAGCTGTTAATTTGCTTGTATCTACTGGCTCAACTTCGAATGTTATATCATCATCAGTTAATGATGAAGCTACTAATTTACCTTCAATAGTAGTTTTTAAGTCTTCACTAACAAATTCAAATGTTGGTACTGGTACTCCTGTACCTTGATATTGAGAAATTGTATCTTCAGCCGTCATAAGAGTAGCTCCAGTATCGTCTACCATTTGAACAGGCTCGTTCATAGTTATTTCAACTTTCTTAAGTGGTGTTCCATCAGTATCGTATGATTGACTAGCTGTAGTAATTGCTGGTTCTAAATCATCTATATTTAATTCGAATGACTCCACTTTGTCCGCAGCCATAGCAACTTCGTTTAAGTTAACTATTTCATCAGTACCTGTACCAACCTTAACACTTATCTGTACATGGTTATTATCAGGTGTATAGTAATTTATGTTATTAGTATCAGTATCTAATTCTTCTGTCCAGTCCCTATTCATCTCTAACAAATATTCATTGTCAGAAACTTTAGTTACAACCACACTATCTGCTGTTGTAGCATCATTAGCTGTTGGAATACTTTCAGCATACTTAATAGTATCATCAGCATTAGTTGGGTCAGCCTTTGATTGATATTTAAACTCAAAGTGATCTTTATCTAAGTCAGAACCATCTTTTGTTTGAACATCTGAACTAAATACAACCCTGTATTGCTCTGGAGAATCCATGTATACTGTAGCTGTCGGAGCTGCAGGAGCCTCTGGAGTCATGAACTTGAATTCCTGAGTTGTCGCTTCGTTTTGTCCAGTTGTATCTGTTAATCCTGCATAATCGATCATGTCATATGCTTGAAGTAAGTTCATCTTTGGATTACCATCAGCATCTTCTTTAAAGTATCCCGCACCAGTAGCCGTTAATCTAATAGTCACATAATTTCTATTGTCATTATCAGTTTTATATACTTCTGTTGCATCTATTGTTTTGCTATCATCTAAGTCTCTACCAACCTTTACAAATGCAACATCTTCAGCTGCTAATTGGTGTCCATTAAGTACCCAGTTTCCAACTACTTCTGCAGTTGTAACTGATACAGGCTCAGTAAACTTAGTTACAATAGTTCTATAGTCAGGGGTTGATACACCTAATGCCTCTGGAGCATCCTTATCTACCAAGTTAAAGCTGTAGTTACTATCAATTAAGGTTCCGTCTACTCCTGAGTTAGTTGCTTTAATTGTTATCTCTTTATTATCATTTAATGCTTGACTTTCAAGTAATACTAATTTAACTGTATTACCATCAACTTGAACTAAGTCTTCAATATTTCTGTATGAAAGCCCACCATCATCACTAATTTGAATGATAGTACTGTCATCTTCCCAGTCAGCATAAACTTTTTCAAAGTTAATGTCTTTATTAAACTTAACAAATATATCACTCGCACTGTCAGATTCAGCATAAGTTATAAATACTTTGTCACCCGTTTCTTGGTTACCATCTACAGGTACATAGTTCATGGTTAATCTTTGGCTTTCACCAACGAATGATTCGTCAGCAGGCGCTTCAGCTATAGTAGCTACAATTGTATCTTGAATTGCTACTGCTGATGACATTGATGTTAACTGTACTGATGCAACACCCTTATCAAAAGCTACTGTTTCCTTAGCAAATTGAGCACCTTTCAATGATTGGAACTTCACAGTTCCTTCAAAACTTTCATCTTTAACCCCGTCTCTTAATACTGTAACAGTTACTATAGCATTATCAGCACCGTCAGCTGTTAATGTAGCATCTTCATCATTTGTTGACATACTTAAGTTTAATCCAGCAATTGTTGTATCAAAAGCTAAGTCTGCTGAGCTATCTCCGTATGCTACTGTAAGAGTTCCTACTCCTGCCACTGCTGTACCAAGAGTTAATTTGTACTGTCCTTCAGTTGCAGTTGCAGCTATATTAGTAACAGCATACACTGCATCGTTACTATCGCTTACTGTGAATTCACTACCTGCTGGTAAGTCAGCTGGTACATTAGCTAGTGTTACCGTAACTTCTGTTCCGTTAATAGCACTTACTGATTCAACTTGTAATTTTTCTCCTATCTTTTCCCCGTCTCCCGCTTCATATGTAGCGGTATTTCCGTTGGCATCTGTATATTCTATCTGCGCCAACTCACTAGCATCAACAATATCACCAGTCATCGGGTTATATATCATTTCACCTAACTTAACATAAACTTCTTGACCTTTTAATGCCTCTACTACTTTTAAAGCGGCATCTGTATTATTATCCATGTACTCAATGTCATAAGCTAAGCCTTGATCATTTAATATAACAGTACCTGCATCACTGGCTGGTATAGCCGCAAAAGCAGTACCACTTAACATGGCTGTAGCCAAACCAACACTAACTACTAATTTACCTTTTTTCATTGTCAAGTTGCCTCCTTTATTATATATTATTACTAAATTAGCGAAAACTTTCTATTGTATAGAGATAAAGGCCTTTAAGCCTTTATCTCTATAATATTATTTATATTCTGGAGTATAACCGTCTTCGTCTCCAACGATGTTTCCATCTTTGTCAACAAGAACTATTTTAACTTCTTTATTAACCATAGTATCACTTTCAGCTCCCAAGTCATAAGGTCCTATTGCTTCACTTTGTCCTGCAAAGTATACCTTATATTGAGTAGCTTCAGCTGGAGCATTTTCTACTGAAACTGTAAGTGTTCCTACAGTGTCACCAATCTTTTTAGTAAATTCTGCAGTAACTTCAACATCCTCGCTACCACTATCATCACTTTTTAACTCTTCTAGCTTAGCTTCTGCATCAGTAAGCTTTTCAAGAGTACTAGCTGATACTTTATCTTTTTGATCACTATCTAAAGCATCATATGCTTCTCTTGCAGCTACTATAGCATCTTCATCATCTAATGTTACTTTGTCTGCTTCTGGTAAATCATTAATTTTTTCATTAACGTTTTTAACATCTTTATCTACATCTTGATTATCCATGAACTCGTCGTATGCATCTTCATCTTCAAAGAATTCTACGTCGGTACCTTCGATGTCTCCATCTTCCCAATACTTAGCAGCTAGTATTTCGTCACCTTGTGCTAAATACTCGATACCATAACCAAAGTCTAATTCATAAAGATCTTCTTTACCATCATCATAGTAAACAAGTGCATCTCTGTCTACTCTATATTCTTTTTCAGTATATACGCCATCTTCATAAGTAGCGATAGTCAAGTATCTACCATCTCTATCTACTACCCAAGCATATCCTTCTTTTTCTTTATAGTTTAGAACATGACCTACCTTGTAGTAATCTTCTCTATCCATCTTAGAGTTTGATAATAATCTTATACCATCTTTACCTTTTTCAGTAAATACTATTGGCATTTCTGCTTCTAACTCATCATAAGCATCTTCGTCATCTTCAACAATATAAGTTTTATTATCTTTCTCTCCAACTATATCAACAGTAATTTCTTTAGAGTCATCTTTTCTTTCCATTTCTGCGATGTAACCTTCATATATATCGTCACCTATAACTCCTTCGTAATCTTCAACGAATACTAATAGAGCTATATCATGTTTTTGATCTTCATCAGCTACTACTAATACTTTAGGTTCTCCATCAACATCACTATCTGCAACGTCGTCCCAAGTTAATGCTTCTAACTCGTCATCATCTTTATTTAGTTCTAGATAATCACTGTAGTTAATGTAAACTGATTCGCTATCATCATAGAATCTGTCTCCATTTTTTAACTCTACATTATCATCATCAACATCGTCTAACTCTTTAGCATCTTTGATGTCATAAGCATCTAATATTTCTATTTCATCGCCATTTGAGTTTAAGTCATACTTAACGATAATACCTTCTTCTAACTCATCAACATCTATATCACTATCTGTATCATATTCATAAACTGCTTTAGCATCATTAGTATTCCAAAGTTTGATGCTGTGGTCACCAAATCTTTCGTCTACTCCTAATACAACACCATAGTTATCAGTAGTTGCCTCTACATCTGTGCTTAAGAATGCAACTCTACCTTTTAAGTCTCTATAAAGAGATACTTCTTCACCAAATACATCATCTAACTCTTTGTCTAAGTCAGTGTATCTGTGGATACCTTTAACATTATCCATTTCATCTTCAGTGTAAGCAAATTTAGAAGCTACATAGTAATCTTCGTCATCTACTGTTAATCTTGATCTTGTAAATCCAGAACTCTTTACACCTACTCTTACTTTATCGAATTCACCAGATACTATTCTTTCAGCATCCGCTACTAAGATTTCAGCTATATCATCATCTTCAGCATTTTCAGCGAAGTATATGATGTCATTTTCTTCTATATCTGAAAGCTCTATTTTTTCACCATTTTCTCTATAAATATTAACTGTATCATAATCATCTAAATCTAATTCTTCATCATCATCTAAGTCTACACCAGCAGCTTGTTCATAGTCGATATCACCATTGTAAGATAATACGTACTCTATCTTACTATCATCAGCATCAACGTCTTTAACTAACATATTAACTTTTTCTGGAACAAATACTTCCATAAATGTTATTTCGTCATTATTAGAAACAAGTTTTCTAGCAAACCCATATGAATAATCTGAATCAGTGTACTCATTATAAGTTGTATATGCTAATGACTCATCGTCATCATCATCATACCATTCACCATCATCGTTTAAGTCTAAATCTACTTTTTCACCATTGATATATACAACAGCATTTTCGTCAAACTTAAAGTAGTCGTTTGCTTCCCAAACGTATATAGTACCGTCACCTTCATCATCATATGCTATAGTTCTATGGATATCACTTTCTTTAGTTTCCACTTGAGCATAAACTAATTTGTCATCATCAAAGTATCCTGTGATTTCCGCTCCTATTAATAACTCAGGATCAATCATATCGCCTATTTCAACTTTGATATCTTCACCTTCGTCATATTCTTTATCATCTATCTTTACATCATCTTTTATTGCTACTAATTCTAACTCATCACTATCTAGTGAATCATCTAATCTGCTATTAGCAACAACTCTTATGTTTTCAACTTTTGCTGAGTCTAATCTGTCTTCTAATAATGTTTCATCAGATACTATATAGTTAACTGTTCCACCTTCATAGTCCCTCACTTTTACTATCTTAGCATCTAAAGTATTATTTACTAATATAGCAACTGAACCTCTATCAGCATTTCCTGATGGAGCAAACTCTACATCATCAGTTAAGTCTAATTCAGCAGCTTTCGCTATACAATTTTGTGGCCAATTACCTGGTAAATATTGATCTTTGTAACCTAATCCTCTAACTAACATTGTTACAGCTTGAGCATAAGTTACTTTTTCTGCTGGACGGAAAGTTCCATCTGGCATACCATTTACTATACCTTGACCAGCAGCTATATTTACATATCCAGCTGACCATCTTGTTGGAGCTACGTCACTAAACTCAGTTGTCACCTGTGCAGCTTCTGCAGCTTTTCCTAAGCCTAAAGCCTCAACAACTAATTTAGCAAATTGCTCTCTTGTTACATCAAGCTCTGGATGGTATTCTCCATCCTCCATACCATTCACTATCCCAAATGCTGCTAATCTTTTAACTGCTCTTACAACATCGTCATTTTCGATGTCTCCAGTTAGTTTAGCTGCATCGTCAGAAGCAAATGCAAAACTAAAACTTCCTAATACTAGCGCAAATACTAGCATTATTGATATAATTTTCTTCATTTTTCAAAGACCTCCTTAATAAAGTATATAATTTTTCCCGAGGGGTTTCTTTAAAACCAGGTTAGAAAGTTACCCTCGGATGATACTTACCTAACCTTTTTTTAGTTGGCACAGATTGATATATAAAATCTGTATCCTAAATGTAATTATAGCATTGACAATACTGCTCGTCAATGTAATTGAAACTAATGTAATGAAACTGTAATATTACTGTAGTAACCCCTTAGTTGTTTACTACAGTGATAATTATATATGATTTTATCTGGGATTACAATTACAGTTGTATTACAATTGCTTTTCAATGTAATTACATAGGGGTTGAGGGATTACGAATCCCCCAACAACTTCGGTGGCTTTCAGGTTGAGGGATAGCGAATCCCCCAACAACTTCGGTGGCTTTCAGGTTGAGGAATTACGAATCCCCCAACAACTTCGGTGGGCTTTCAGGTTGGGGGATTACGAATCCCCCAACAACTTCGGTGGGCTTTCAGGTTGGGGGATAGCGAATCCCTCGACAACCTCGGTGGGTTTTCGGGTTGGGGGATTGGAAGTTTGCTGATAACAGAATGGTGTAAGACCTGAATATATTCAGACCCTAAATATATAAAATTAAAGGCCTGAATATATTCAGGCCTGACATACATGGACAGAGCTTTCTCTGTCCATATATGTTTATTTCATTTTTTTTGCTTTCTTCTTTACTTAAAGCTTGCTTTTATAAATTCTCTAAATAAGGGATGACTTCTTGTTGGTCTTGATTTAAACTCTGGGTGAAACTGGGCTGCAACAAACCATGGGTGGTCTTTTATTTCTACTATTTCAACTAACCTTTCATCAGGTGAGAGCCCACTTATTATAAGGCCCTTTTCTATTAGTTTATCTCTATATTCATTATTAAATTCATATCTATGTCTATGTCTTTCATATATTAATTCATCGTTATATGCTTCCATGGCCTTGGTATTTTCTTTTACTTTACATGGGTAAAGACCTAATCTCATAGTTCCACCCATTTCTTCTATATCTCTTTGTTCTGGCATTAGATCTATTACTGGATAGGGTGTTACTGGTTCTAGTTCCGAACTATGGGCTTCTTCTAATCCTAATACGTTTCTTGCAAACTCCACCACTGCCATTTGCATGCCTAAGCATATCCCCAAAAATGGTACCTTGTTTTCTCTAGCATATTTTATAGCACATATTTTCCCTTCTATGCCTCTATCTCCAAAACCTCCTGGTACTAATATTCCGTCGGCATCCTTTAATATTTCACCACAATTTTCTTCATCTATCTTTTCTGAATGTATCCAATCTATGTATACTTCCACATCATTTGATATCCCTGCATGTCTTAAGGATTCTGCTACTGAAAGATATGCATCTTTTAGTTCCACATATTTTCCTACCAATGCGATGTTAACTTTTCCCTTTGGATTTTTTATTTTCCCAACTATTTCTTCCCAATGGGTTAAATCCTTCTTTTTGCATTTTAGATTTAAGTGATCTATCACTGCGTTAGGTAGTCCTTCCTTCTCTAATATAAGGGGAACTTCATAAAGGGTCTCCGCATCGGGGTTTTGGAATACATGTTTACTATCTAAGTCACAGAATAGTGCTATCTTATCTTTAAGTTCTTCTGATAAGTAGTGTTCTGTTCTACACACTAATATGTCGGGCTTTATACCTATACCCCTTAGTTCTTTTACACTATGTTGAGTAGGTTTTGTCTTTAGTTCTCCTGCCTTGGTTAAGTATGGTACTAATGTTACATGGATATACATTACATTTTCTTTACCCACATCATATTTTATTTGTCTTATGGCTTCTAAAAATGGTAAACTTTCTATGTCTCCTACTGTTCCACCTATTTCCGTTATAACCACATCTACTTCTTTCTCCTTTGCTACTCTAAACACCCTATCTTTTATCTCATTTGTTATATGGGGTATAACCTGAACGGTGCCTCCAAGATAGGCACCTTTTCTTTCTTTATTTAATACTGACCAGTATATTTTCCCTGTTGTTACATTGCTATTTTGGCTTAGGTTTATGTCTATAAATCTTTCATAATGTCCTAAGTCAAGGTCTGTTTCTGCTCCGTCTTCTGTTACATATACTTCTCCGTGCTGATATGGACTCATGGTTCCTGGATCTAGATTTATATAAGGATCAAATTTTTGTATCGTTACCTTTAACCCTCTACTTTTTAATAACTGACCCAAAGATGCTGCTGTTATACCTTTGCCTAGGGAAGATACAACGCCTCCTGTTATAAATATATATTTAGTGGTCATCGGGGACTCCTCCTTCGTTTTCTCCGTTTATTATATAACTACATCATTTTATCCTATAGTGTATTATCTGTCAACGATAAGACTTTTATCCCTTATTGCCTATTTCCTTCCCTTAATTAGTACCTCTATTGCCTTATCCTTTTGAAGGTCTTTTTTGTTATTTTGTAAGTATTTTGCTAGGGTGCTATCTAACATTTGTTTTGTAGTTTTATCTATTATACCATTGTCTTTTATTCCATTGTCCCTTTGAAATTTTCTTAATGATTTATAAGTTTTTTCATCATATATACCATCACATTTATCTATATCATACCCCATTATATCAAGTAGTTCTTCTGCTGCTAATACATCAAGGCCTACTGAGTTTAGTTTGTAGTCTTTATTAAAATCAAAGTTTGGTATTCTTACTAGCCTTTCTTGGATACTAGCCAATAGATCATCAACAAGTATATCGGGGTTTACCCCAATTTTATTTATTGACTCTTTATTTGGACCTAAATATTCTGACATAGTAAGTTTTATCCCGTCTCCATTTTTTAGAGGTACTATTCTCTGTACTACCCCTTTGCCATAGGTTGTTTCACCTATTAGAGTTCCTGCCTTTCTATCCTTTATTGCTGCTGCAAATATCTCTGATGCACTGGCACTTTCACTATTGATTAACACTGCTATATTATATTTATTTTTATTTAGATTTGATTTATATGTTTCCATACTACCATCTGGCTCTTTTATATGGACTATCGGTCCTTTAGGTATAAATAATCTTGATACAGATATAACTTGTTTTAAATATCCCCCTGGGTTATATCTAAGGTCTATTATTATATCTTTTATATTTTCTTTATCAAATAAATCTAATGCTTCTTTTATATGTTTATATGTTTGCTTATTAAACTCTGATAGTTCTATATAGCCTATGTTATTTTCCATTATATTATATTTTACTGGATTAAGCTCTATTACTTCCCTTTTTATATTGAAATATAAGGTTTTATTTATACCATCTCTTTTTATTCCAAGCTTTACTTCTGTACCTTCTTCTCCCAATAGTAGGTCCATAAAATCTTTAATATCATAGCCCTTTACATCTACTTGGTCTACAGTTTCTATTTTATCTCCTGGCTTTATACCAACTTTTTGCGATGGACTATTTTTTATTGGTGCTATAACTGTTATATAATCACCTTCTTTTTTTATTCTTATTCCAACTCCAACAAACTCCCCTGATACATCTTTTATTAACTTAGCAAATTCTTCTTTAGTGTAGTAATCACTATATTTGTCTAATTCACTAAATATACCCTTTATTGCTCCTTCTATTAATTGTTCTTTTTTTACATCATAAAGATAATGTTTATCTACAAATTCTATCATTCCCTTTATATATGATAATTCCTCATCGGTTACTTGCTCATAACTATCCTCTACTGCAAATACACTCTGAATGGGTATTATCACTAAAGTTAGTACTAGCATTAATGATATTATTCTTGTTTTTTTATTCATATATGATACACTCCCTTTTTATTTAATTAAATAATATTATCTTCTCTCTGTAATCCTTTTGTAAATCCCTCTCTAAAAATTTTAAAAGTCTTACAAATATTTGGGATGTTTCTGCTCTGGTTAGTTCTTTATTTGGATATATCTTTCCTGCTTCATTTCCATTTATTATATCTATTTCATTTGCTATATATATGCTGTCTTTGGCCCAATATGGTATCTCATTACTATCCGTAAAAGATGTATAATAACCTGGATTTGGAGCTTTATTTTGAAATCCTAAAGCTCTAATTATACTCGTTATGGCTTGAGCCTTCGTTATAGTTGATTTTGGCTTGAATCTTAAAGGAGTTATCCCTTCTATTATACCTTTTTCATGGGCTGCCTTTACATATTTATATAATTGGTCATCTTTTTTTATGTCTATAAAGTTTAATGGTTCTTCTTTGGCTTTATTATTACCCCTTATACTTATCGTCCTTTTTTTGTTTTCATCTTCTAGCTTTATATCACATATTTTAACTAAAGCTTTTGTAAACTCTCCCCTTGTTATGGGTATATCTGGACTAAAGAATTGCTGACCCTTTTTTCCTTCAAATATTCCTAGGGAGTATAACTTTTCTATTTGGGATTTAGATAGATGACCGGCTAAATCTCTAAATTTCGGTACTATAAGTCTTTCTATTTTGGGAACCATTTTCTTTGATAGTTGGATTTGTCCAGTATTTCCAAAACCTAAATAATATTTATTTGATCTCATATTTGGGAGATTAAAAGTATATTTAGATACTACTTCTCTATTTTCTGTTTTTATATAGCCACCATTAAAACTTGATAGATTGGCTTGGTTATCATTGTATATAAGGTTCTTAGTGGTACTATCTGATACATTTACCATAACTGTTCCTGTCCAATTTATTGCTTCCTTATCATCATCGTCTTCTGGTATGAGTCTATTATATGATATTGTATAGTTTATAAGTTTTGTTTCTGTATCTCCCCAAAAGTTTTCATATCCAACATCTCCACCGGTTATATCTACTATAACCGTTCCTTCATCATCATTTATAGTGTAGTATTTTCTTCCCTTTATATTTCCTTGATAATAATCCGATGCAGGTCTTTTATCTATAACATCGGATTTAGACAATTGGAAATCTTCCAGTTCATATTGAACCTTCCCTATTTTTTTTCCTTCTAATTTTATATCCTCTTTATATTTATCTAGTTTAGTATGGGATATAACTTGCCCTTTTTCATCCCTATCATCATAGGTTATTTCAAGCTTTATCTTTCTTCTTAGTTCCCCATCTAAATCATCATATTCTGGTGAGGTTTTAAGGTCAAACTTATATTCTACTGTTTTTAAATTGTCCTTTTTCTTTTCCTTAACTTCTAATTCTCCAATGAATTTTATAGGTTCCCCTGTTATAAAGACTATTTCTTCATACTGATATTCATTGTATACTCCCCCAGAAAATCCAGCAGGGGCTGTGGCAAATACATTTAATGCTGGTATGAACAGTGTTGCTAATATTAGTATAACTGCTGTTTTTTTCATAATTACCTCCCTTGCCCAAGCGAAGCTTGGAAATTGTAAATTGATGCTTTTAAAATAGCTTTTTACTATTAATTGTTAACTACTTTACAAGTATAAACTTACCATAAAAACCATCTCTTACAACATAAACTTTATCATTGGGTTTTAAATCATTATATGTTATGGATTCATTCCCCTTGACTATAAGAGCTTCTTCTAAATATTGTCTTAGTTCCATAGTTCTTTCCTTCCATTTATCATGAATTCTACTCCACTGCTTTACGTTATTTAAATTCATAACCATTCCTACAGAACTATCATCATATACACTTTGAATATCTCCAATATTTATATTTTGCCTTAATAGGGAATCCATCTTTTTCTTGACTATTATTGATGATATCCTATCTCCATCTGTATATATATATCCATACCAATCTCTAAGATGATTATCATCTACATAGTCACTACCGTCATCTACTGAATATTCCCCTGTATATAATTCTTCCCTAGTTATTTTTCTGTTATCTTCTAAATCATATATATATGTTTCATCATCTATATATAATTCTTTATCATCATCAAA
Source organism: Dethiothermospora halolimnae (assembly GCF_037577855.1). Taxonomy (NCBI): domain Bacteria; kingdom Bacillati; phylum Bacillota; class Tissierellia; order Tissierellales; family Thermohalobacteraceae; genus Dethiothermospora; species Dethiothermospora halolimnae. The sequence continues at coordinate 100,090 of NZ_JBAKFX010000003.1, forward strand.
TGATTCCCATTCATTTTTATTTAATAAAAAGAAATCTTCAAGAATTACTTTATTTTTAGTTATTTCATCTAGTTTTCCTGCATACAAATAATTTTGTCCTATATTAGAGTTATTTATATCTTCATTATATACATACAAGACATCGGCCCTTATATCATTTCCTCTACCATCTCCAGATATAAATACATCCGATGATGTATTTAATGAGTACTTATCTACTAATCTATTACTTTTTACTATTATGGTTCCATCATCAAACTTTATATTCTTATTATTTTCAAGTTCAAATATTTCCCCATACCAATTTATGCTATCAATCTTATCGGAATATGTCGTTTGGTATCTATTTTTTATATTCATTTTAGTAATTTTATCTTCCCCAAAAAAGTTCTTTGTGGCTGCATATACTTCTTTTCCCCTATAATATTTTAAATTTTGTTTTGGTACTTTATATCCCGACATATATATTGGGGATTCTTGGGAATATGATATCTTAGCTATATCTTTATCTTCTCTCCACTTACCATTTTTATATACCTTTAGGTCATTTAAAACCAATATGTCCTCAAGTTCATCTACTATAGATAGTCTTCCCTTATAAAGATTGGTTATCTTTATTGAGTCTCCTTCTATTTTTATCTTTGTTGCCATATTTGAATTTAGTTCATCAAAGTATAACATAATTCTATCTCCAACATATAGGGTACTAAGGGGTACATTTGCTCCATTTTTAAGAGCTATAGTTATAGGAGACGTATAATATGTCTGATTTTTCCCTATTGAATTTCTTATGGTTATTTGATTTCTATCTATATTGGTTATAATCCCAGTTCTTACTTTTGTACCAGGTTCTATATAGCCTAATTTAGCTGTAGAATAGCTTTCTAGATACTTTATTCTCTTTCTATGGATTTCTCCATATATCTCCATTCCTGGCTTAAAGTCCACTAATCTAGCAAGGGTATTATCTACCTTGAGCACTGCATCTTTTAATATATCCAACTTATATATGGGACCATCATATGTTTCTATTATAATACTATTGTTGTCTATTTCCTTTATATATCCCTCTATAGTACCACTAGCGAATAAAACTTCTTCACCAATGGCGGATGTAAATGTGATAACTATTAAAACTGTTAGTATAATTAATGTGGCTATTATTTTTTTCATATGCTACCTCCTTGTTCCAAATATCTTAAAGGTACCCATAGTATTTAGTTTCGTTTCTATAGAAGAGTTAAAACCAATTTCTTGGGAAGTAATAGTTTCCCATGTATCTGTATATTCATTATATTTCTTAAACTGTATATTTTTAATTCTTCTTATTTTTGCTTTATTTCTATCGTACTCTAGTGTTATATTATAATTGTCTACATTTTGTATTTTTCTTTTTATTTGGTTATCATAAAAGTTAGCTTCTAATTTATATGATGTTGATAATCCCGTAATAGCATTACTTTGTTTATTATTATTCTCTCTATTTATAGTAAATCGTACTCCCGTATTTAAATCATCTTCATAATCTTCCATTTCATATGTGTTAAACATTTTAGGATTAAAATTTAATGTAAAATCATTACCTATTACTGTTATATCCTTTGTATCCCAACCTGTTATAACCTCTGTTGGTATTGTTATGACTACATCCTTTGTTCCTGCTAGTTTTCCCGTTAATAAATCTATTGTAGTTTTTTCATCTCCATCATTATTTCCTATTATTACATTTGCTATGTTTCCGGTTCTATTTATTACAGTATCCTCAACCATACCACCATCATCATCTGGTTTTCTAAAATCATCTGTATATACAGGATTACTTTTATCTGATAACTCAGATGGACTATAGTTACCTATTGCCTTTATTTTAAATACATATTCCCTATCTTCTTCTATTTCTTCATATATATAAGTTGTCATATCTGTAGTTCCTATATATTTAGGTGTTTCATCATCTATTATTACATATATTTCATAACCCTTTAATTTATCTTTTTGAGTACTTAGTTCTGTCCAGTGTACCTTTATATATCTATCATATACAAGTTCTGCATCAACATCTAATGGTGGAAGAAGTTTAGGTAGATCATATTTTATATTTTCATATATATATGTGGCACCACCATCGGGATTTATAACCATAACTCCCTTTGCATTAAGTTTTTCCTTAGGAGTTTTCACCTTTAGGATTTGTGGGTCTATATACTCCACTTCATTTGCTTCTGTACCACTTTTATATACATATTTTTCTCCTTCTATATATATTATCTCACCACTGACATCACCAGCTGCCTTTTCTATTTGTGGGTTAAATATAACCCTTGAGTTTTCTACAAAACTTGAACCTATTATCTTTATAGTTTCATTTCCTTCTATGGAAATTGTGTTTATACTTTTGTTGCTCTCTGGATCTACAATATCAGTTATAGTGGGATTACTTAAATATGTATATGATCCACTGGGATTTGAGTTTGTCCCATCTGGATTTTTAACCCTCACTTCAACTTTGCCTGGAGTATTTGGTGGGACTATTACCTTTAACGTTTTATGATCTATATACTCTATATCATTATCGGGAACTTTAACATCTCCAAAGTAAACAACTAAATCTTCATCTTCATATCCTTCCATTTCATCTCTAAAGTCTTTACCTATTATGGTTACTAAATCCCCCCCATCAGCTGAACCTATGTCGGGTATTACTTCAGTTACTTTGGGAGATGTTTCTCCACTTGTAAATTGAATATATATAGGAGGTTTTAGACTATCTGATGATGCAGTACCACCATCTTCTTGATTTATAACTACTACTTTATAATAAGTAGATATCAAATTTTCTTCTATTTCTGGCATTTTAAATTTCAATTTATTAGGTAATGTATATTCTATATCTTCCTGCTCTATGGTTAATACATTTCCTATCTTTATTATGGCATCATCTCTAAAATCTTTACCTAATATAGTAATCGTATCTCCACCTTTATAATCTACACTTTGAACTAAAATTGGATCATCATCAGCTACCTGTACTTCCTTTGGATCTTGTCCATCATTTTTGGTTATATTTATGATTTCTGGTTTAGTTGCTGGATTTTTATACTCAAATTCTCCCTTTGCAATTGCACCGTCAGGATTTATAACGTTTACATCCACTACTCCAATTTGATAATATGATGGAATTAATACATTTATTTTACTATTATCATCCGATAATTCGGCACTGGGTGCATATCCTCTTTCTACTAATAATCTTCTGTCTTTTATCTCTAGCTTTATAAGTTCATATCCTTGGTAATTTTCATCATTTGATTTAAGTTTATTAAGATTTATAAATTTAGTATCTCCATTATAACTAAATTCTCCTGTATAGTTTTTGTCCCTATCTTTTACATTAATATTTACTTTATCATCACTTCCATTATATTCTACTTTTAAACCTCCTTCCAATTTTACTGTTGTTCTTCCATTGTCTATTCTACCTGAATTTTCCTGTTCTCTAGGTACGTCTATATTGGTTATATTTCCAAACCTCACTAATATATCTAGTTGTTCTTCCCCTTCCGAGTTTATACTTTCATATTTAGCAAATCCTTTCCCAGATATCTCTACATCATCTTTCCCAAATCTACTACCTACTCCAGGAAGTATATTGGTTATCTCTGGAGATGATTGGTTAAAAGTGTAACTAAGTTTATTGGATCTACCAGCATCATTGTTAACAATATATACATCAACTGTATTTGCTTCATTTTTCGATGTTAATATCTTTATATATCCTTTCCCGAATTCTGTTATCTTAACCACTTTCTCTCCAAAATGCACCTTAGGCAGTATATCTTGGAAATCCTTGTCGACTCTTTTATTAAGCTCTTCATCTGTAAGATTTGGTTCTTTATCTTTCCTAGCTTCTTTTAGCTCTTTTAATACATCTTCTTTTTCCTTATATCCCAACACTCTACCTTCATTATCTAGTATTCTAAAATCATCACGCTTTCCATTTCCGTTTATATCATTAAAAAATTCGTTTTCATCATGCTGTAAATTTCTATTATCGTCATTATAAGGTTCATAAAACCTAAAGTCAGAACCTATTATTTCTACAAATTCTCCTCCCGAGGCACTTCCTTCAACTGGTTTTAACTCGGTAATTTCAGGTCTACTGGTAGGGACTATATATGTGAAACCTTCTTCTACACCTATGGTTGAACCATCTGGATTTAATATTACTATTGAAACCGCCAATCTATCAGTCCCCTTATCCTTACTTAAATCACCATCATAAGGAGGAACTTTAGCTATAATAGTATCTCCCTTTACATTTACAGTTACATCATCTTCAGGAATTTTTATCCCATCTATAAAAACTTTACTCTTTTCTTTACCATTATCTTGAAAATCTCCCCCTTCTATTTCTATAATATACTCTCCTTCGGTTGAACCTTTATTCGGTTTTATCTTATCTATCCATGGTTTAGATTGGGGCTGAGTAAAGTAATAAAATCCTTCTTCGCCCTTTTTTATATCTGAATTTGTATCAGGGTTCTGTACCGTTAAATCATAATGGCCATCACCTTTATTCAATATTGGTACTCTAAATTCTATTTTGCCTTTGCTTATAGATTTTATTTTATTACCTACTATTTTATTATTTTCATCAATCTTATATAATGTTTTTAGTTTCAGGTTTATATCATTTCCTGCTTCCCCTTTTATAGTTATTGACTCATTTTTAACTTCAATCCTATAACCTTCATTTCCTTCTTTATCTCCAATTATGTCATTTGAGTTATTTAGTTTTAAAGTATATGTATTATCTACTCCATCAGATAATATAATACTTTCTCCATAACCCTTTGTTAATGTATATATATTATTATTTTCTTCATCATGAAGTAATATGCTATTGAAATACTTTGCTAATTTAAGATATTTACCACCATCTTCCCTTGTGGCCAATTGCAGTATTTTATTATTTTCAGAGGATGTATAGTATTGGGGAGAAATATTTTTATCATCATCATAGTGATAATCGTTTATGTCCCTTTTCCCAAGCTTTACGATTGTACCTATAAACTTATATATTCCGCTTTTCCCACCTGTTTCACCCTTTAGGTTATCAGCTGAGGTGGATGGAGATGGTTTCAAAAAGTTATCCCCAAATATGGTTACCAATGTACCTGTATTACCCTCTGATGGATTAAATCTATCAATTTTAGGATCCGTATAGGTTTTTACATATTCAAATCTATGTATTGCCACTCCTCCTTCTTTATTTATGACTTGAAGTTGTGTTACTCCTTCATTTCCTTTAGGTGCATTAAATACAATGTTTTTTCCATCTCCACTACGATTTATTTCTTTAACCCTTTCGCCATCTATATATACTTCTACTTCTTCCCTAAAGTTACTTCCTATTATTGTAATTTCCTCCTCCCCATCTTCTGAAACCACATCAGGAGTAACTTCTTCTATATTAGGAATTTTATTTGCATCAACCGTTACAAACTCAACTATATCAGGCACTATAACATTTAGACCACTATCTTCTGAATTTCTTATTGGATTAGTTATTTCCACAGGTGCCTTTCCTATATTATTAACCTCTGACCCCTTAGGAATTGTTATTAATATTTTTGAACCAATCTCATTTCCAATTGAACCGTCTAATGCATTTCCAGATTCGTCTATAACCTTAAGCTTTTTACTATCGTCTTGGTTTTTATCTAGTAAAATCTCTCCTATCTTTATGATGGGATACCTTACCTTTGTTTCTCCATTTTCTTCATATTTATGAATCATGAAGTTTTTTCCGTGTATTGAAATCATGAAATCATCCACAACTTCATATTTACCAGTCATATCATTTTTTTTCACTTGTATTCGATCAGGAATAATCCCATCCTTTTCGTCTATTTCTGGTGTTAGTTTACTAGGTATAAACGTATATCCACCTTTAAGTTCTGCCCTATCTTTATATATATATATATTATCATTTTCATCTGTTATTATAGTTTCCATTTCTGCAACAACATCTTTTGTTGGGTCTGACTCTGCATCAGTTATGCTATTTATTAGTACTTTTATTATATCTAAATTTTTCTTAATCTGATGTTTATCTTCTTCTTTAAAACCTGCCTTATTACCTATTATGACTTTTATATTTTTCTCCACTGATTTAACAACTTTATCTTCTCTATATGTTCCTATATTGTCAGAAGCTTCGTCAAGTTTATACTTAACTTTCAATATATCTCCATTAGATGTTGATTCTACACTGGTAACTGGCTCTACATCCTCCTTAAGCTTTAAACTATCTATGTTTAAACTTCCTAAATATTGACCCGATATATCAGCATAGCCTCCCGAGTCAGGCCCTATATTATCCCCAGTATTATCCTTTACCGAAATTATCCTAGGTTTATTGGCTCCGTCTATTACTGTAAACTTATCATATACTTCCTCTTCAGTTCCATCTGACTTTTTTTGTTTTCTAGTTAGTATTTTTTCACTCATAACTGAATCCATAGGATTATTTTCTCCTACATTATTAGTTAGGACTACATAGTACTCCCCCAATTTTAAACTACTGGGAACTTCAACGGTAAGTATATCTAAATCCCCTTCACCATCTGATTTGTATGTAGGATTTTTTCCCCTATTATCGTTTGAATATTGATCTGTTCCATCTATATCCTTTAGAAAAAAAACGTCATAATTATCTAGCTTAGTAGCTTTTAAAAAAACTTTATCTCCTACTTCTCCTCTATTGGGGAACATAGCCAAATCATCTGAAATATTTAATGGTTTTATTATTCTAAATTGATCTAAATATGAAATATTTATTTCTACATCTACATTATTAGTATGTTTACTATTAAATTCAATTTTATCTTTCGTTGTAGTTGTTTTTGTTACCACTATATTCTGTAGACCATTTTCGTCTTTGAAAACTTGACTTTCAAACTCCAATGTATTATCTTCTGTAGATTCATTGTCTGCATAATCAAAATCTGTAAGATCACCTTTCCCATATTGAATGGCAATATCATCCTCCTCTAATTTTTCTAAATTACTTCCTACTATCTTTAATCTAGCATTGGTTTCCTCTGTTCTTATAACCCTAGTTACACTTTCAACCCTAGGAACATTCTCCTCATTAATAGGGATATCCACCCCGTTTATATCTAAAGTTTGTCCTAAAGTTTTAGCTTGTTCTTCGGTTAGATTATATTGTACTTTCTTATTAGTGTTATATTCCCTTTGACTTTCTGCTAAGGATTTGATACCTGAACTAGCAGTTTGCAGTGCTACTTTAGAATTTTTTAAGTTATCACCCTTTATTAATATATAGGCTCCAAATACATTTCTATCGCTATCATAGGTCTTTCCTATAATAACCTTTGAAACATAAAAATCATCACTATGCTCAAATTCTGCTGCAAACACTTTATTTATCTCTCCAATGGGAAATATAGTTATTAGCATTGCAAATATAAGTAATAAACTTAACTTCCTTTTAAATGTCTCTATCATAGGTGTACTCCTTTCAATTTTATTAGTCATAATCGATGTTTTTTTGCGGAATCGCGGACTAGGTATCCCCAGTCCCTACGTTATATATCTTATCGACAAATTTCAACCTATTGTTTATATCCACATATATCCAAACTAGTCTAATACTTTTGCATATATCACTTCTCCCTTTTTATTTACATAATATTTTATATAATCTCCTTGATCTATAATATTCTGGGTATATACTTTTCCATCCTTTAGTACTATAAACCCATTATCGTTTCTACTATCTTCAGAGTCAATAGTTTTTATATTGGCAAATGTGGAATCATTGTTTTTTATCTTAAATTCACTTTCCCCCACATATACTAAATCATTTAGTAATTCATCTGCTTTTGTAGTAACTATTTTATTTATTTTATATACATCTCCTTTTTGGATTTTATATCCATTTTTCACAAGATTATAATCTACTATTTTATCTATAAACCTTGCCACATCTACCCTTGTCATTTTTCCCTTTGGTTTTAGAGTTTTATCAGTATAACCAGTTACTATTCCCTTTCTCATTAGTCCTTCTATTATGGGTATATTTTCAGTTTCTATCTTTTCCATATCAAGTAATGTATAGATATAGTTTTGACTCTGTCCATATTTTTCTTCCACTTCAAGGGCCCTGCCTATCCATACCATAAACTGTTCCCTTGTTATAGGCCTTTTCCATATGTTACTATAGTTAAGCTTTTCCTCTAATTTAGATTTGAGTTTACTTTTTTTAGATGGATTCTTCACACTTTCAAGTCGCTTTTTTATTTTTTTATCCATTTCTTTTTGCTTCTTATCTGATATATATGTAATTTTATTTATTTCATTTCCAGTTATTATACTTCTCTCTATTAATGTATTTACATGACCCTTTACCCATTTTTCATTTGTGGTAAATTTATCTTTTACTTCATTATCCATATTTATATATTCCTTAGACTTCTTTTGACCTATATCTTCTATACCCATAAGTCTTACAAGTATTGATATGGCATCTTCATAGGTTAAGTAAGAGTTTTTATCATAGTGCCTATAGTCTATCCCCCTTACCATTAACAAACTGGCAATCTTATCTATTGATGGCTTAGCTTTAAGTTTCGTTGTATCATAAAATCTAATATAATCATATAAAGTACTATAATTATCATACCCTTTATATCGTTCCAATCCTCCATAGGCAACGGTTGCTATTGGCAAAAGTGTTATTATTAGTAGTATTATTAATAAAGTCTTTCTCATTTATTGGACACCCCTTTTTAATTAATAGATAATAGTTAATAGTGGCTGTTAAAGAAAGAATATGTTACTCTTTGTCTTAAGCCGAGATTGTATGGGCTGGGAGATTACGAATCCCATAGCAAACTGAAAACCTACTCAGTAAATCACAGTTACCAACACCTTTGACTCTTAACTATTATCTATCTACTATCATCTATCTACTATTATTTTCGGCAAAATTCCATAATATTTATAGTTTCAATATTTCTTATGTTTTTCCTTCATTTTTTTGTAATGTTTCTGAAATAGTTTTAATGGGACTAATTTGATATAATGGTTTTATAGTTAGTGGCGAAAGGTTTACTAGGTTTTGGTCAAACCTTAGACAGGACAAACCCTGTCCCTACGTTTTTTTAAGAATAGATATGATAACCTTCCACTAAAATAAAGTCTACTAAAAATAAGAAAGGATGTGTTTAAAATAAAAAAGATAATTTCTATTACATTAATTATATTAATTACATTAAGTTCTATAGGGTTTGCCGAAGACCTGAAGGTTCAGGAGAAAGCTGCAAAAAGACTTATTACTTTAGATATAGTTACAGGATATGAGGATGGGTCCCTTAAGCTTGAAAATAATATAACTAGAGCGGAATTTGCCACCTTAGTAGTTAGACTTATAGGTAGAGATGATGAGGCTGAAAGTTATAAAAAGGATACTAAGTTTACAGATGTCAAAGGTGACTTTTGGGGAGCCGGTTATATTAATATAGCCGTTAAAGAAGGCCTTTTCAATGGATATGAAGATGGTTCCTTTAGACCTAATAATAACATAACCTATGGTGAAGTTTTAGCCTTAATGGTAAGAATATTAGGTTATGATGATACATTAGACCCTGAAAAAAAATGGCCCCTTAATTATGTGGATAAGGCAAATGAATTAGGGATAAATAGGGATAAGATTTTAATGCCTAATTCACAGGCAAGTAGGGGGGATTCATTTGTTTTTGTTGATCGATCCTTGGTAGTTGACTTGAAAAAGAACTGAAACAATTTTTAGTAAATTGACAATTGACAATTGACAGTGGACAATTTAAGGTGATTTTACTCCCTACGGTCGTAAAATGTTATACCCAAATCGGCCTCAGCCGATTTATACCTTAATTGTCAATTGTCAATCGTCAATTGTCAATTTTTTTAAGTGATTTTACCCAAATCGGCTTCAGCCGATTTGCACCTTAACTGTCAATTGTCAATCGTCAATTGTCAATTTTTTAAACAAGTTTCCTCTCAACTATTTCATTAACCACAAAAGTCGCCACATGATTAGCGAATGAACCTCTAGAGAATCCTGCGTCGTAGCCTAGTTCTTTCGCTAGTTCGTGGGATATTCTTGGGCCTCCACAGGTTAATACTACTTTATCCCTTATTCCTTCTGCTTCTAATAGTTCTACAAGTTCTGTAAGGTTTGGTATGTGAACATCTTTTTGGGTTACCACTTGGGATACTAATATTGCATCGGCATTTAGTTCTATTGCTTTGGCTACCAACTCTTCGTTTGGAACCTGACTACCTAGGTTATGGGCCTCTATCATTTTATATCTCTCAAGACCATAGTGTCCGTCATATCCCTTCATATTCATAATGGCATCTATTCCAACGGTATGGGCATCGGTCCCTGTACAGGCACCTACTATAACTATATCCCTTTTTATATTTTCCTTTATGAAGTCTTCAACTTCACTTTTACTCATTACATCCATATCAACTTTAGGCACTTCTATTTCTTCATAGTTAATGGTATGCTCACACTTGCCGTATACTACAAAGAATGTATATCCTATACCTAAGTCTTCTGAATGAACAACACTAGGTTCTGCTAGTCCCATTTTTTTAGCAAGTCTTCTAGCTGCTTCATCGGCTTCATCTCCATGGGGTATGGGTAAAGTAAAGCTAAACTGCATCATTCCATCATTTAATGTATCTCCATAGGGTTTTACCCTTGTTAAATCTACCTTTTCTATAGCCATTATTTGTCACCTCCAAGCATAAGTTCTATAAATGGATTATAGTATTTGTCATCCTTAGTTGTTACACCACTAAGACCCTTTCCACCATCTCTAGGTCTTTTTACTCCACCAAATTTACCCTGTTCTATGGTTGAGAATAGGCCTTCCTTTTCTATATCCTTAAGTAAAGTCTCGGCATTTTCTAAGACCTCTTTAGCTCTAGTCTGGATTATACCATCCCTTTTAAATTCTATTTCATCTCCAATATTTCTTGCATTATTAAATATATATTTAGCATTTTCAATTGCTAAGTTTCTATCTTGAAGATGGGGTGTATGGATAGCCTCTGTTGGCATACCTAATAATTGTATCCCTTGATTAGTCCATATTGATACTAGGTTAAATAATGCATCTTGAAGATGACCTTTAAATATATTTCCTGTCATAAATTTAGTAGGTGGCATATATTTTAATGTTGCATCGGGGAATATTTCCTTAGCCATTTGAGCCTGGGCAAGTTCCCATAAAAATCCATTTTCTATATTGGGATTCATTTCAAATGCATGACCAAGTCCCATTTGTTCTTCAGTAAGTCCTGCCTTTAATGCAAATTGTTCATTTATAAATTGACTGGCAAGTACTGTATGGGCCTCTTCTACTGCATCTGCTGTTGTTAGATAATTATCTTCTCCCGTGTTTATAATGATTCCAGCATATCCATTTATTATTCTTGAGAAGTATTGGTCAACCAATGTTCTCTTCATATTTATATCTCTAAATAATATACCATATAGGGCATCATTTAGCATTACATCAAGTCTTTCCATGGCACCCATTGCAGCAATCTCTGGCATACAAAGTCCTGAACAGTAGTTACACAGTCTTATATATTTTCCAACCTCTTCCCCAACTTCATCTAGGGCTTCCCTCATTAGTCTAAAGTTTTCCTGAGTTGCATAGGTTCCACCGAAACCTTCTGTTGTTGGGCCATAGGGTACATAGTCAAGTAAACTTTGGGCTGTGGTTCTTATAACTGCTATAATATCTGCCCCTTGCTTTGCAGCTGCTTTTGCTTGAACTATATCTTCATATATATTTCCTGTTGCAACTATAACATATAAATATGGCTTTGGACCTTCACCTATTGTATTAAGGTAGTTATCCCTTTCTTCCCTTTTTTTCTTTATGTTATTTGTACTCTTCTTTGCTATATCATATATCTTTTCCCTTATTTCATTTTCATCGGAAATAGGTAGTTTAGTTAAATCTATTTCTCCAGCACTTACCTTTTCAGCTATTGTTTGAGGGTCATCCCCTGTTTGAACCATTGCATTACCTATCCAATAGGCAGCGCCTACAGATAAACCTCCCTCCTCTACTATATTGTCAACAACAACATTAGGAAGGGGTTTCTCTATCTCATCTACTCCATCTATACCTAATAATCTTACTACAGTTCTTTCAACTGTTACTGTTGTATGTCTATCTATAAATTTCTGAATATCTTCAGCAATATTCCTAGCAGCCCCTCTGGCGCTATCGACTTTGCTTCTATCTAAGTTAAGTTTGCTCATTTTATTATACCTCCCTTTTATTTAAATAATAGAGAATAAAGAATAGAGAATAGATGTGGTGCAAAGTGGCCTTTGGCCACTTTGTTTTTATTATATTTTACGACCATAGGGAGTAAAATCTCCTTATTTATTCTTTATTCTCTATTATTTATTCTTTAATTCAAAGCTTCTTCCGCTGCCCTAACTATCTCTGGGTCAAGTCCCATAAGCCTAGCTATATTAATAGCATCTTTTGGGACTTCCTTTGTGCTTTTTACTTCTATTAATCTGTAATCCATATATTTGGCTACTGCTTCTATTCCGTAGTCATTTTCCCTTAATTCCTCTTTTAGTTTATCAAAATCTATATCGGAAAGACCTATAACTTGAAGGTGGATTACGTCTTTATCTTTAGCTATATTGTCATAATGGGTTGTTATGACTGTTATGGAATCTTTCTTCTTTAAGTGATTAATTATTGCCTTTGATATGGCATATCCTTCTATTGGATTGGTGCCCCTTGCCAGTTCATCTATTAATATAAGGCCTCTATTTTCTGTTCTTTCTATTGCCTGCTGGATATTTTCTATTTCTCCTCCAAAGGTGCTTAGTCCCATATCAGTTGATTGTAAATCCCCTATGGAAACATATACAAAGCTTCTAAGACCAAAGGTCATTTTTTCACAGGGGACAAATAAACCATATTGGGCCATGGTACACATAAGTCCTATGAGCTTAAGGGATACGGTTTTACCTCCCATGTTTGCACCGGTTATACAGGTAACCCCTTTTTTTAGTTTAACACTTATTGGTACAAAGCTTTTTCTATTTTTATGGAGATTATCTTCTACTTTTATATGTTTAGCATTTTGAAACTCTATAATGTTTTTATCGGTTATATTAGGCATAACCCCATTTGTTTCTATGGCCATATTTGCCTTTGCTATGGTTAAATCAAGCTTTCCAACCATATCCATATTGTAAAATATGTCTTCACTTAAATCCGCTATTTTCTTTGACAAGCTTTTTCTAATATCATATTCCTCTGATTCTTCATATTCCTTTAACCTTTCTAGACGTATTTCTAGGTCGTCTATTTTGTCGGTTGTTCTTATTGAGTACTTAATGTTCATATATGTTTCTGAATTATACTTTAAGTTTGGGTGATCGTTAAGCTTTTTTAAAAGCCTATCATCATTTTTAAGAACAACAATATTTCCATTTCCCTTTACCTTTATGTTTAAATCCTTTTCTACTTTATCCTTAAGTCTTTTTCTTTCTAGCTTAATAGCCCTTTGAACCTTCTTTTTTTCTTTTCGTATATCCCTTAATACCTCAGAGTACTCATCATATATATAGAAGGTTTTTACATTGTCTCCCTTTGGATCTAATAGGGACTCTAGACCTTTTATTCTCTTTACCATTATGTCCTTTGGAAAAGTATAATCTATCTTTTTTACTTCATTTATAATATCCTTTAAAAGAAAGATAAAGTTTTTTACTTCAAATAGTTCAACCTCTGATAGTACATTGTTATCTAAGGCCCTTTTTATGGAGTTTTCTAAGTCTTTTATATGAACAAATATATCCCTTAGTTTTATAAATAGATACCGTTCATTATACATAAGCTCTATAAATTCTTTAACCAGTGATAACTCTTTTTTTAATTTCTTTTCCTCACCTAAAACAAAGGGTTTCAGCTTCTTTTTTCTTTTTCTTCCATAGGGAGTATATACATTTAATCTATCTAATATATAATCAAAGTCTATATTATTTTTACCCCTATTATTTATAAATGTATCCATATCACTCACCACCATATACCACATCATATACATTAACATCTGTTAGGAAGCTTTTCATTTTATTTAGAAATTCTCTTTGCTCAAAATAATATCCTTTAGGTGAATAGGGATTTATTGTAACGGCTATTATATTAATGGGATTTAAAACCTTTAGCTTAAATCCCTTCCTAATAATACTTAGCCACACTTTAGAATCTATAAATACCCTTGTGCCATCTTTTATTATAAAATCCACATCTTTATACCTTTTAGTTACATCGATAATATCTGATATGGTTTTTTTTACTAATGATCCCGATATAACAACAGCCTTTGTATCCTCATCTATATTTTCTCCGATTACCTTCCCACTATTTAAGGCTGTTTTTATATTTAGTGACTTTATGTTAAATTCTTTATCTATTATTGCTAGCTCTTTATTATCGATTATTCTACTTGCTAGCTTTCTTATATTCTCATCTTTAACCGATGGTAATGTAAAAAGGCTAACCCTATGAAGGGTTTCTCTGATTACATTATTCATATCCCTACTTAAAACCGCTCCAGTTGACAATATGGTTCCATCTGATATGGATGGAGCCGCCGATGATGTTCTATTTAAAGCTCCATCTATTAATGTTATATCTGCCCCCAAATCTATCATTCTTTCAGATACTTTTTTTATTGTATGTACCGTATTAGGCCCTGCTATTTGAACATATCCACTGTTTTTTACTTTACCGATTACTACCCTTCCCATAGGTGTTCTATAATCTGTAACATCTATTATTTCAACCTTGGCATCCCCCAATACCAGAGTCTTTTCAGCCGTCGCTATTAATGTGTCTTCATAAACATATATAGTTGGTTTCTCCGTTCTTGTAACCAAGTCTTCACTTTCCCCGTCCCGCCCCGTTGATGTTATGCCTATATTGACATCATTATAATAGGCCTCTTCTATTATATGGTTTAAAGTAACAGTCTTCCCGGCATTTTTCGCCATACCTACTATTGATATTATTTTATTTTCTTCTTTAATTGAGTCTAATATGGACACTTTGAAAACCCCGCTTTATCTAGATAATAGATAATAAAGAATAGAGAATAGATATGGTCCAAAGTGGCCTTTGGCCACTTTATTTTTATTTAATTTATGGCTTCGACTTCAGTCGAAGGTTTCTTTATTTATTCTTTATTCTCTATTCTTTATTCTTTTTACTTATGTCCTCTTTCTCTTCTTGCCAATTTAGTTGGTTCTAATGCTATTTGATTTCCTTGAAGTAGGCCTGCTACTCCTGTTAGGGTTTGTTCTTTTTCTCCCTTACAGACTTCACAGTTGCAGATTGGCTCATAATTATCAGGTTCTGTATAAGTTGTTATAACTCCTTCAAAGTTTCTAAGGATAACTTTGTTATGATTCATTGATACAACATAATTAGGCATTACTGGAGTTTTTCCTCCTCCCCCTGGAGCATCAACGACAAATGTAGGAACTGCATATCCTGATGTATGCCCCCTAAGGCCTTCTATTATTTCGATTCCCTTAGCAACTGGAGTTCTAAAGTGCTCTATTCCCATAGATAAATCACATTGATAGATATAATATGGTCTAACCCTTATTTTAACAAGGTCTTGAACTAATTTTTTCATTACATGGACACAATCATTTACTCCCCTTAATAAAACCGACTGATTTCCTAGAGGTATTCCTGCATCTGCTAGCTTCCTTATTGCTTCTTTTGATTCCTCTGTTATTTCCTTTGGATGGTTAAAGTGGGTGTTTAACCATACTGGATGATATTTCTTAAGCATATTAACTAAGTTATCTGTTATTCTTTGAGGCACTACAACTGGAGCCCTTGAACCTATCCTAATTACTTCAACATGGGGTATTTCCCTTAACCTCTTAATAATGCTTTCAAGTTTTTCATCGGATACTAATAATGCATCTCCCCCAGATAGTAATACATCCCTAACCTGTGGTGTGTTTCTTATATATTCAATAGCCCTTTCTATCCTATCCATTCCCACTTCTCCGTCTTTTTGACCGGCAAACCTTCTCCTTGTACAGTGTCTACAGTACATGGAACACTGATCTGTAATAAGGAACAATACCCTATCTGGATATCTGTGGGTAAGTCCCGGTACTGGAGAGTCTGTATCTTCATGAAGGGGATCCTCCATATCAGCACTACCCTTATGGGTTTCCATAATAGTTGGTACTGCTTGCATCCTTATTGGGCATCTATGATCGTCTCTATCCATTAGTGATGCATAGTATGGTGTTATACCCATTCTAAATTTACTTAAGGTTTCCCCTATTTCCTTTTCTTCCTCTTCAGTAAGGTTTATAACCTCTTTTAACTGATTAACATCTGTTATTCTATTTCTAACTTGCCATTTCCAATCCTTCCAATCCTCTTCTTTAACGTTTTCCCATAATGGAATTTGTTTATATGAACGCATTTTTCTATTCCCCCCATTTTTTTAATTCAAATAATAGATAATAAAGAATAGAGAATAGATATGGTGCAAAGTGGCCATAGGCCACTTTGGTTGGGGGATTACGAATCCCCCAACAACTAAATTATAACCCCTTGCCCTTTCATACGGCGGGAGGCTGAATATATTCAGTCCCTACATAATTGATTTTACGACCGTAGGGAGTAAAATCTCCTTATCTATTCTTTATTCTTTAATATTAAGCATAAAGCTCTTCATAAATCTTTCTTAGTTCCTTACTTTCCCTCATTATCTGAAGGGCTATTTCAGCATGGCCTTTTGTGTAACCATTTCCCATTATCATTGTTGTATCTTTTCCTACACCTTCAGCTCCTAGGGCTGCTTTTGTGAAGTTTGTTGCCATACTAAAGAAGTAAATAAGTCCATCGTCTTTAGTGGCCAAGATACTTGGCATTTCTGTGTTTGGTACGTTTACACAGTTTATAGTTATATCTGTCATTTCTCCATTTGTAGCTTCCTTTACCTTTTCTAGTACTTCCACTGCATTAGTTGCATCTGCCTTTATGTAAACATCGGCTAAATCAGCTGACTTTGCTCTCTCTAAGCTTTCTTCACTATATCCAAGGCATATTACTTTTCCGTTTACTCCAACTCTTTTTCTCGCTTCATATAAACATAACATACCAGATTTACCTGCTCCACCTATTACTAATACATTATCTCCTGGTTTAACAAGTTTTGCTGCTTGAGCCGGTGCACCGGCAACATCAAGTACAGATAATGCTAAGTTTTCTGGTAAATCTTCAGGAAGTACCGCATATATTCCACTTTCAAATAATATTGCTTCTCCCTTTATATCTACTTGGTCTATGTCTTTTCTAACTGCTAATATTTCATCTATTTTAAGTGGTGTTAGCGATAATGAAACTAATGTAGCTATTTTATCTCCAACTTTAAGATCAACCTTACCTTCTAATGCTGGTCCTATTTCCTTTACTGTACCTATTAACATTCCTCCAGAACCTGTAACGGGATTTTGATGTTTACCCCTAGTTTCTACTATATTTTTCATTATTTCCTTTATCTTTTCTTCTTTGCCCTTTGCTTCTTCTTTTATTTGAGTAAAACTTGCTGAGTCTATATTTAATGTTTGAACATCAATTAATATCTCATTGTCATATATCTCCATGGTATTATCAATCTTCACCGCTGGTTGTGGTAATGTATTTTTTGGTTCTATAACCCTATGTGTTCCATATGGACATCCTTTTTTCATTAAAAACGCCTCCCCTTTTTTTGCTTTTTGTTTTATTTTTAACGATTGGCTTTTCGGTTATTTATAATTGCAAGAAGTATGCCAGGTTGTTTTAAAGAATAGATAATAGAGAATAAAGAATAGATAATGTGCAAAGATGGCCGGAGGCCACTTTGGATTTATTATATTTTTCTTATATAGTAAGTATATTAGAGGTTAGTCAATGACTGGTGTTGAAGAAATCTAGATATGCCCTGTCCCTACATAATTTAATTTTACGACCAAAGGGAGTAAAATAACCATATCTATTCTTTATTCTTCATTCTTTATTCTTCAACAAAAAAATAACGCCCGTTTTTTGGCGTTATTTTTTAATATCGTATTTATTCATCTTATACTGAAGGGTTTGTCTTGGGATTTCTATTAGTTTTGCTGTTTTTGTTATGTTAAAGTCTGTTTTCTTTAGAGCATCTAGTATAATATTTTTTTCCGTTTCTTCTATGGTTTCCCTAAGGGGTTTTATCTTTTCTCTGGGACTATATATGGATTGTTCAAATTGCTGGGGGAGGTGTTCTAGACTTATTTTTTCTGTATCATATATTGTCATTATGCCTTCTATAACATGTTCAAGTTCCCTAACGTTTCCTGGCCAGTTATATTTTATAAATACCTGGGATACCTCTTTTGTTACACCTTTAACTAATTTATTTAACTTTTTATTATACTTATCTATAAAAAAGTCTGTAAGTACTGGAATATCAGATTTTCTATCCTTAAGTTCTGGGATACCTAATGTTACAACATTAAGTCTATAATATAGATCTTTTCTTAACTCTTTATTTTCAACTGCTAGGTCAGGGTCAGTATTTGTGGCAGCTATTATCCTTACATCAACTGTTACCGTTTTAGTGGAACCTACCCTTCTTATTGTCCCATCTTGAAGTACCCTCAATAGCTTTGCTTGAAGCTCTAGGGGCATTGAATTTATTTCATCCAAAAAAAGTGTTCCCCCATCGGCCACTTCAAACAATCCCGGTCTATTTTCAGCCCCTGTAAAGCCACCCTTAGATGTTCCAAAAAGTATTCCCTCAAGTAAATTTGCTGGAAGGGCAGCACAGTTTTGGGTTACAAAGGGTTTATTCTTTCTATTACTTGCACTATGTATTGATTGTACCAATAGTTCTTTTCCCGTTCCAGTTTCCCCATATACCAATATCGGTGATGATGTTTGAGCTGCCTTTAAAGAAAGGGATTTTAATTTAAGCATTTTCTCCGATTGTCCTATAATGTCTACAAATGTATAGTTTGCAGTGGTTTTATTTTTCCTTTTTTTCTTGTCATCTTTGTATAGTTCTTTTTGAAGGTCTAATATTCTTTCGGATAATTCCCTTACCTTTGTTATGTCCCTAGATAGTTCCAATGCACCAACAATACCTTTTTTAGACCTTATGGGTATAGATGAATTCACTGTAGTTATTTTATCCCCTTTATAGTTTATAAATGTTTGCTCAACATCAAATATTGGCTTTCCCGTTTTCATAACCTGCAAAAGGGTACTGGTATCATATGATAATGAAGGATATATTTCTAATATATGCCTACCCACAGCCTTATCATCATCTATTTCATCTAGCTTCGTTGCAAATTTATTGTAATATATTATTTTGCCATTTTTATCTATTATATGAATACCTTCATCTATGTAATCTAGTATCTTGTATATATTTTCCTTAAGTAAGATATCTTTCAAGTTATTCCCCCTTTCCTTTTATGCCGATTTTCGGGCATTTAGTGACGGAAAACTGGCAATTTAAGCTAGAAAGTAGTTAATATAGTTGAGAGTTGAGATAGGAGAGTTAAATGTACAAATCGGCTGAAGCCGATTTGATATATAATATTTTACGACCAAGGTGAGTAAAATCACCTCAAACTCTCCACTCTCAATTCTCCTCTAAAATTAGTCTCCCAATGAATTCACAACTAATAAGCTTTTGACTATTATCTGTTAACTATTATCTATTAACTACTTTTAGTGTATTTTAATCGAAAGCCTGTTTCTACTCTCAACTTCCCCACCAATACTTAACCTATAGTCTAGATTTATATTGCCCTTTCCTTTATCGGATATATCTAGGTCTACTGTTCTAGTTACTACTTCCATCAACATATTTCCATAGGGAGTTTGATAGCTTGTTCGATGCTTTTTTCCTTGTTCAAATGTAAGTTTTGAGTTGTTGTTGCCAAATCTTTTCATTGATATTTTGCTACCTTCTATTTTCAATGTTGTAGTGGAGCCTTCCATGCCTGATAGTTCACTTTCATCATAAACGATATAATATATATCATTTTTTTTATAAAACTTCCCTAGGGTAGTTAATTCTATGTCATTTTTTTCTCCGTCAGTATGTTTTTGTTCTCCTAATATTCTTAATGTTACTTCTTTCATAACTTTCTCCTCTCAGTTAATAACTATAAATTTTCTATACTTACTTTTTCTATGGTCTCAATATCTTTACCTAATATATTTCCCCCTATTCTTCTAAATTTTTCAGGGGCATCACTTACATAATATTTGTATTTAGGTTTATCTAATTTATCTGATAATAATCCCTTTTCTTTTAATATTTCTTTTGTGACCTTAGCAGTTTCAAATGCAGGATTTACTAGATTTACTTTATCCCCCATGACTTTGCTTAATGTATATCTTAATATTGGGTAATGGGTGCACCCTAAAACTAGGGTATCTATATCATGTTCTTTAAGTTCCATTAAATATTTTTCAGCTGTAAGCTTGGCTACATCACTATCTTCCCATCCATCTTCCACTATTTGTACAAATAAAGGGCATGCTATCCCTATCACTTGGGATGATTTATCTATTCTTCGTATTCTCATTTGATAGGCTTCACTATTTATGGTTCCCGTGGTACCGATAACTCCTATCCTCTTATTTTTAGTCACCAGTGCAGCTTTATTGGCACCGGGGGTTATTACACCTATTATGGGTATATCAAAGTTTTTTTGCGCTTCTTCTAAAGCTATGGCACTGGCGGTATTGCAGGCTATAACTATTGCCTTTATTTTTTTGCTTAGTAAAAACTTTATACATTGAAAAGAGTATTTTGTCACGGTTTCTTTAGATCTGGTTCCATAGGGTATCCTAGCTGTATCACCAAAATATATTACATCTTCTCCTGGAAGTTGCTCCATTATTTCCTTTAATACAGTAAGACCCCCTATTCCAGAATCAAATACCCCTATGGGTCTATTGTCCATTTTATATAACACCCCTTTGCCGAAGCGGTTTGCTTCGGAATTGTTAATTTTTAATTGTTAATTGTTAGGTTTGGCGGTCTGGGTTTTTGCCTTGGACCTGCCTTCGGAATTTTAAATTGTAAATTTTAAATTATAAATTGTGTCGTTTCGATGTTTTTTGGTTGTTAGTTGTTTTTGTTTTTTTGATAGGTTTTATTTTCGGCCCATTCCCGCCACTTTACAGGGTGGGAGGACATGACATGCCCAGTCCCTACGGATGGGGGTTAAATATATTAAGCCTATATTTGATGTTTTGTTACTGGGGGATTCTTAATCCCCCAGTCCTTGTGCTTCTCTAGGTTTATTGGTTGGAGGATTACGAATCCCCCAACAACGGTATAGCAGTTTTAGTGGTTAACTAATTTTATTTCGGCTCTTTCCCTCCACTTTACAGGGTGGGAGGACATGACATGCCCAGTCCCTACGGATGGGGGTTAAATATATTAAGCCTATATTTGATGTTTTGTTACTGGGGGATTCTTAATCCCCCAGTTCTTGTGCTTCTCTAGGTTTATTGGTTGGAGGATTACGAATCCCCCAACAACGGTATAGCAGTTTTAGTGGTTAACTAGTTTTATTTCGGCTCTTTCCCTCCACTTTACAGGGTGGGAGGACATGACATGCCCAGTCCCTACGGATGGGGGTTAAATATATTAAGCCTATATTTGATGTTTTGTTACTGGGGGATTCTTAATCCCCCAGTCCTTGTGCTTCTCTAGGTTTATTGGTTGGAGGATTACGAATCCCCCAACAACGGTATAGCAGTTTTAGTGGTTAACTAATTTTATTTCGGCTCTTTCCCTCCACTTTACAGGGTGGGAGGACATGGCATGCCCAGTCCCTACGGATGGGGGTTAAATATATTAAGCCTATATTTGACGTTTTGTTACTGGGGGATTCTTAATCCCCCAGTCCTTGTGCTTTTCTAGGTTTATTGGTTGGGGGATTACGAATCCCCCAACAACAGTATAGCGGTTTTAGTGGTTAACTAGTTTTATTTCGGCTCTTTCCCTCCACTTTACAGGGTGGGAGGACATGGCATGCCCAGTCCCTGCATAATTTAATTTTACCACCGTCGGGAGTAAAATTTCCTTATCTATCCTTTATTCTCCATTCTTTATTCTTTAATTTAAAAGTTATACTTTTATTATAATAGAAATAAAGAAAAATATCCAAACAAAGTTAGAGGATTAGGAATCCCCCAACAACGAAGGCCAAATAATTAGAAGTGACAAATCCTTCAGTAACTAAACAACAAAGTCGAAGAGCTAAAATGTTACAAATCCATGACCAAACTAAATACCCCATCTTTTAATTTATAATTTACAATTTACAATTTAAAATTAACATTCTAAAAAGGAGCCACGGTTCTAGGCTCCTTTTTAGAATGTAAGGGTTCCATTTTCATTTTTAATTATTTTAAGTATCTTTGTTTCTTTTCCTGTTAATGCATTTATATATACTATAAAGTCACTGCCTTGATATTTTCCTTTAAATTCGTAACATAACACTTCTTTTATTCCCGTTTCTGGAATTATAGCAAGTCTTACACTGTCCACTTCAAAGTCTACCCTAACTTTTTCCCTTGCCTCTGATTCAGTTAATTTAGGTTCGGGGATATCTCTATTATGATGGCTTTTTAGATATTGGGCTGCATCTATCCCTAGGATTTCCCCATTATCTAATGCCACTTTCACTTTTATAAGATCTGGATATATTGTTACTCCATTGTCCTTATATGCAAAATTAAATACTGCTACTCCATCATATCTTAGGGAATAGTTGGCTTCCATATTGTTATATCCCTTTTCATTTAAAAATTCCTTTGCTTTTTTTCTTGCAGATTCCATATTTAACTTTATCGCTGGAACATTACGGGGGTTTTCCATCCATACCACTTTACCACCTTTCATACTTACACCTATGTACATGCCCCGCTCCTTTTCTTTGTTTTCCGGTGCAATGCTAAAGGTGTAGGATGGTATTTTAGCTTTATTTATATTTTTTCCCTGTTCAAACATTGTAAGTTTTTCCACTTTATCTATTCCAATGAAATCTGCAGCTATTTTTCTTGCCTGCTTTTCATCTACTTTTTTATCTCCTAGGCCCTTGGGATTTACATTCATAACTTGGTCTGAAAATGGACCATCGTATATTAGTTCAGGATAATTTGTCATTTTCTCTTCTAGTTTAACTAATCTTGCATCTAACATATTATCACTGGTATTTTCCAATTTATTTTTTTTCTTTCTTTTTACCGTGCCAATGCTAAATTGACCCTTAGCTAACTTTCCATGGAGTTCTGATAATTCCTTTGATAGATAACTTGTATACTGCTGTAGGTCTATCATTGATTTAGACCTTTTTTGATTTAACGATTGTCCTTCTAGTATGTCCTCCACAAGGGAAAAACTATAGTCAGAAACTTGGGTTAAAAATTTTTGTGTTTGGGCTATATCACTATGTTTTACTGGCATTTGTCCTAATTTCTCTTCAGCCATATACGCCTGTTGCATTATTTGAGATAATAATAGGACATTTTGTTCCTTTGAACCGGATAAGAGAGCCTTGGATAGATTAACCTGAACATTTTCTACATGATCCTTTAAATCATAAAATAACATCTGATAATGATTGTTAAGGGCTATTTCGTAATTATTTTTCATTTTATATTGATTGTAACCCCAAACCCCTGTTGCTACTAATGCTATAATCAGTATTGCCGGTATTATTAGTCTTTTATACTTCAAATTTTCCACCTCCTATTCTAGTTACCAAACCAGTGTTTTCCTATCTTTACTACCACTTCCCTTGACCAAATCCATTTGCTGGTTGATGTGGCGGGGTTCCAATAATATAAGCAACCATATGTTGGATCCCATCCATTTATGGCATCTCTAGCTGCCTTCATGGATTCCTTATCAGGGTTAAGATTTATTTGGCCATCTGTAACTGCAGTAAATGCCAATGGTTGATATATAACTCCCGCTATTGTATTGGGGAATGATGGGTTTTCTACCCTATTTAATGCAACTGCCGCTACTGCAACTTTTCCTATATAAGACTCTCCCCTGGCTTCACCATGGATGGCCCTGGCTAATAGGTATATATCATCGTTTCTACTCACTCCAGCTGTTGAAGCCGTTTTAGCCGGTGGCTGGTTATCGATATTTATGCCCAAAGCCGCCGCAGTATTAGGTCCCACAACTCCATCTACTGCTAATCCATTTTTACTCTGAAATTCCCTAACTGCCCTATAGGTTTCTGGACCATATAGACCATCAACGCTTCCGTTATAATAACCCCATTTAAGTAATTGCCACTGAACATTTTTAACATCTTGACCCTTTGAGCCCCAATATAATGGAGCTTGGGTAATACTAGAAGCCTCTTGTTCTAGGATTTCATTGGAGGGAGTTATACCCATTATGTAATATGTACCTATAGATAATGAAATTAGTAATAAAAAACTAGTTATTACAACTAATTTTTTCATATTATGTTCTCCTTTCAGTTTTAGTTTTGTATGGGATTATTTTTTGTATTAGAAAGGGGTTTTATGCACCCTTTTAAAGAAAGAATAAATATGGTTATTTTACTCACTTAGTTCGTAAAATTTCATTATATTGGCTGGGGGATTACGAATCCCCCAGCAACAAGAGCTAATTCTTTAGCAATAAAAGCTAATCCTTCAGCGACAAAATTAAAACAAAGTGGCCTTTGGCCACTTTGCACATTATCTATTCTCTATTCTCTATTATTTATTATTTGCATTTAAAAAAGGTTACCTAGTTTAATTTTTCCCTTTTCAAGTATCTCTACTAGTTTAAATTTTAACTTCACATCGGTATCTTCTTTACTTTTTGCTGTTTTAATCATGTTGTATTCTTCCTCTGTTAATACCTCTTTCAATTCACTTTCTGTTTTTTCATCTGTAAGACCATTTGTTACATCTACAAAGCATAGAGGAGGGAACATTACACACCACCAGTTTTTACCTTTTCCTTCTCCTATTACCACATTTACTGCTTCATATTTTCCCGCCGGTAGTGTGAAATTTCCATAGGATTTTGTTGGAAAGTTATGATAACCAAAATCTACATTTATATCATAATTTTTGCCCTGTCTATTTAATTCATTTTTTGCTATGTACTCTATTTCTTTTATGTTATTTTCTATGATTTTTCTTGTTTCATCAAGGGATGATGAGTCTTTAAACTTCTCATTCATTTTACCTATTATTTTGTCCCTTACTTTTAATTTTAATTGCTGGTCTTGATCTGAGTCACTATTTGCAACCACATGGAATCTTATTAAGCTTTCTTTATAGGACTTTCTATTTTTTAGAACATCGCTTATTGATACAATGCCTATGGCTAATACAATACAGAATGAAATAATTATTCCTTTTAAAATTTTCTTTTTCATTATTATACCTCCATTGTTCTTAGTTTTAGTTCTAGTCTTAGTTTCAGTTGAGGGATTACGAATCCCCCAACAACCTACGAACTAACCACTTAATCTTAAACATTTTTAGTATTATTTCTTTTCATTTCAAATACTATATATAATATCTAATAAAATCCAATTCCTTTATATATAGTAGTATTAACAATGGACGCTTTTTTTAAACATTATTTTGTTAATCCTATCCTTCTTATTTTTGCTTCTATACTAACATTTATATCAACTTCAGGAAATATATTTCCCCAGTTATCCTTTATATTATCCCATAAATCCGGTTCATATTTACTTATATGTCCTCCAATACCTATTACATCGGCTTTAAATTCTTTTTGTAGCTTTTCAATTGTTACATTTATTTCTTTTTTTATTTTTTCCTCAATAACTTTTTCCACGGATTCTAAAAATTTATTATCCAAGGCATCTTCCCCTGTATTAAGTTTAAACTGTTGAACATATCCCTCCATCTGTATTGGAATGTCTACCTTTATATTTCCTTCCTTACCCTTTACTTTTAATTTAGTTTTAGAGCTTGTTATTATATATGGGACTGTGATTTTTTCCTTATTGATTTCCTTAGTTACAGTAACCACATCGGACTTAAATTTGTCCATTAAGAACATGGCACCTCTAGTTTCCTTTTCTCCCAACCATCCCAATAGCCTATGGTCTTTTATAATGGCCGATCCTGCTACTTTCAAATCCTTTTCTCCCGTTACTACCCTAGGCATTAATGCCATCCCATTTTCATGTAGATTTTTAACTACATCCCCCAAGGTCTGGGGACTAAATCTAGCAGTACTTTCAGAACCCCTAGATATATCCGATATATAGGTTCCAGTTACTGGTTCAAATTCTGATTCCAGATTTAGAACATCTTCCGCTTTTCCCTTAGCTATTAAAACATTTACCTTTCTATTTACTTGACTATGTCTTTCTAAGGAATCTAATAGTTCCCTTAACATATTATTATTTCTAGCTGCATCTTCTCCTATCACTAACACCTTCATATGTTGAAAAAATATAACCTTATTAATTCTAGTCCTTATTTCCCTTGTGGTATCATAGGTACTTTGTCCTACACTTGATATTACAAACCTTGGCTGACCTTGACCATTTTTACCTATGGCATTAAGATTTGGGTAAACATATGTAACAATATATTTCTTTTCTTCAGAACCCTCTCCTTTATAATCATCGATCCCAACTGCTGAAATAAATGCCCTTTCATTTATTTCCACCTTATCCCAACATCCTGTTATTAGAAAGATTGATAATAATACTAATATTACAAGTTTTGTTTTAGCCATTTTTAGATCCCTTCTTTCCCTTCTTAAATAACGAAACCGCAAATACTATTATTGGTGCAACTATGATTATAAATGACCCTAGATAATAACTTATCTTAGTTATATAATCATATATGGATGCCAAGTTATCCGGTACTAGTGCCAGTATAAATATTATTGGAATTATGGGAAGTACGAAAAAGTTATACTCCTTTACCCTAAAGAGTTTGCTAGCAGTTAATGCTAATCCATATATAAGGGGCGTTAATGTGGTAAATGCAACTAAAACCCATAGTGCCATTATTACCCCTTGGATATTTTCTATGAAAGCCCCTGGAAAATCTATTGTTCCCATTAAGGATAATGTTGGCCATAATAGATGTTGGGTTTCCACAACCCCAAATCTAGATATTACTGTTATAAATATTAATAGATATACAGCCATGGTTACTAGTACAGCTGATATATTATATTTCATAGCTTTCTTAGGATTGGAGCTATATGCCATAAATAATATTAATAAATCGAAACCTGCAAAACTGAAAAAGGTATCGGGTATTCCCTTAACTAAGTCTGCAAACTTAAATCTAAAAACCGGCAAAAGATTGGAGAATTCCAGTTCTGGTAATATTACAAAAAATATTATAATAAGGGGAAGTATTATAATGGGAATCATCAATACAGCTATCCTCCCAATCCCTTCTACTCCTCTTCTACCTATATATGCTATGGTTAAAAGCATAGTTATTATTATTACCTCAGTTGGGGTTTTTGTTAGTAAAAACATCTTTATAACCTCAGCAAATACCCTTACAACAAATGCTGCAAAAAATAACAAATAAAGAATGTATAGAAAAGAGAAAAAATCGGCTATAGGAGTAGTTACTATATCCCGTGCAAATTCAGCTATGGTTTTACCTGGTTTATATAACATTAGACGGGTTATAATAATAGTCATAATTATGGTAATAAAACCACTTACCAAAATTAAAACCCACCCATTCTGATCGAGACTATCGGCTAGAGCCCTTGGTAGAGACAATACCCCTACACCTATTATATTTCCCAGTATTATTGCCATTAATTGACCGTTTGTTATTTTATTATTATTAGCTATCATTATCTTCATCCTTATCATTAGACTCTTTATATGGTTTCCTGTCTTTATCGGTGACCTTAGTATATATAGGCCTTCTTGTCATATCCTTTATAGGTATTTTTATAAAACTATCCTTTAGATCTATTAAAGACCTTCCTATATTAGTAAAGGGGTTAGTATAGGGTACCCCGAAACTTTTAAGGGTTACTAAATGGCTGGCTAATAATATAAGGCCTAGCATTATGCCATATAATCCAAGTACTGCTGCTAAAGCCATAATTATAAATCTTATAAATCTAAATCCTGTTGCAAAACTATAGTTAGGTATTACAAAGGAAGATATGGTGGTTACCGCTACTATTATTACCATAAGGGGACTTACTATCCCGGCTTCAACTGCCGCTTGCCCTATAACTAAACCTCCTACTATACCTATGGTGGTACCTATGGGACCAGATAGCCTAGCTCCAGCTTCCCTTAAAAGCTCTATAGTCCCCTCCATTATAAAAGCCTCTACAAATGCGGGAAATGGAACCGTTACCCTTGTGGCCGCCACATATATTGCCAGCTGGGTAGGTAACATCCCTGGATGATATGCTGTCATTGCTATATATAGGGCAGGGAAAAGTAGTGCCACTGCCATGGCAAAATATCTTATCAGTCTTATTAATGATGATATAAGCCATCTATCATAGTAGTCTTCTGGAGACTGTAAAAGGGTATTTACCGTTGATGGCACCATCAAAGCAAAGGGTGTATTATCAACAACAATGGCAACCCTCCCTTCATATATACCTGCCGCAACTGCATCGGGTCTTTCTGTACTCTGACATTGGGGAAATGGGGAGAATCTATTATCTTCTATTAGATGCTCTATATTGCCACTTTCTAATATTGCATCTATTTTTATACTTTTAAGTCTTTTGTTAACCTCTTTCAATATATCTCCATCTACAATATCCTCTATATACATTAATGCCACATCGGTTTTTGACCTTACTCCCAGTTGCATATTTTTTACCTTTAGTTTCGGATCCCTTATTCGCCTTCTTATAAGGGATGTATTTACCTTTAAAGTTTCATTAAATCCATCCCTAGGGCCCCTAACTACAGTTTCTATTTGGGGCTCATTTACCCCCCTCATGGGCCATCCCCTAGATGATAATACCATTACCTTTTCATAATTATTAATAAGAAGAACTGTTTCCCCTATTAGCACCTTATCCACAACTTCATTTAAAGTTTCAACTTCCCCTATTTCAGTTATGGCAAGATTGGCTTTTTTTATAAGGTCATAAAGATTATATTTTACCCTATTGGGACTGGGCTCTTCTTCTCTAGCCTCATGTAAAAGGGGTTCTAGTGCAAAGTTACTTACAAGTTCTTTATCTGCAAGTCCATCGGTATATATTATTGCCAGATTATATTTTTGAGTTTTCCCTACGGTAATAGGTCTGTATACTATATCATCACAGTCTATTAGTGTTTCCTTTATAATTTTTAAGTTTGTCTCTATATCTTTTGAAATGGATATTTTTCTTTCTCCATCCATTGACTTTCTTTTATTTTTTTTAAATAAACCCAAGTTATCAACCCCTTTTTATTAGATAATAGAGAATAGATGTGGTGCAAAGTGGCCAGGGCATGCCCTTGGCCCTACACCTTCAAATTTTCCGACCATAGGGAGTAAAATCTCCTTATCTATTCTTTATTCTTCATTCTTTATTCTTTGTCTTTACAAAAGTTTCAGTGCAGTAAAAATAACTGGTCCTGCTATTATGTAAATAAGTCCAATTATCCTTGCTAGCTTTTCTTCTTTTTTTGATTTTTTATTTTTGAAATAATTGCCATCTATAAAGAAAGTAAATAGTCCTATTAATACTATAAAAAATAGCCAGTATATGTTACATATATCCCTTAATTGTTCTATGGCTGTATAAAATATATTCATGGTAACACCCCCGCTTTATTAAAGAGTAGAGAATGAAGAATAGAGAATAGATGTGGTGCAAAGTGGCCAGGGCATGCCCTGTCCCTACACATTCAAATTTTTACGACCATAGGGAGTAAAGTCTCCTTATCTATTCTTTATTCTTCATTCTTTATTCTTTAAATCAAAGTTTAGTCTATTAAGTAATATTTACATCTTCAGGTGTTATTATGCAAAAAAATTAAAGGGGTAATTACCCCTTTAACCTTTATTTTTACCTTTATTTAATTTTGCTTCAGCTTTAGCTACTATATAGTTTTCTGCGTTTTCTATATGATATTGGGCATGTTCTCTGGCTTTTTTTGTATCCCTTTTACATATAGCTTCTATTATTTTTTCATGTTCAGTTTCAAGGTTATGGGACTGTTCATACTCCCTTATATAGGCAACCCTAAATCTATGTATCTGATCCCTTAGGGATTCAACTATACTTACTAGTCTATCATTTCTTGTTCCTTGAAATATAATATCATGAAATTCCACATCTTTCTGTATCATTCCATCGGTATCATTTTCTTTAAGGCATTTATTAAATTCTTTTCCCTTTTCTTTTAGCTTTTCTATTTCCTCTTCAGTCATTCTTTCAGCCGAAAGGGATGCAGCAAGTCCCTCTAGGGAAGCCCTTACCTCTATTACATTTAAAACATCCTTAAAGGATACATCGGCAACATATGCCCCCTTTCTAGGTACCATTACTAAAAGACCTTCTAGTTCCAGCTTCCTTATAGCCTCCCTTACTGGGGTTCTACTTACCCCTAATTTTTCTGCCAATTGAACCTCCATAACCCTTTCCCCAGGCCTCAGATCTCCTTCTATTATTGCCTGTCTTAATGATTCAAAAACTATTTCCCTTAGGGGCTTATAGTCATGGAGATTAAGATTATTTAAGTCACTATCCATTTTTTATATCCTCCTAGATCGTTTTTACAATGAATAAATTATCTATATATTCACTTAACTCATCCTTACATATGTTAACATTGTTAATATCATCAAATATTCCAAATACAGTTGGTCCACTTCCACTCATTAGGCTTCCTAATGCACCATTTTTTATCATAGCTTCTTTTACTTTCTGTATAATAGGATACTTATTTATGGTTACAGTTTCCAATACATTTACCATATTATTTAATACTTTTTCTATATTCCCTTTATTAACCCCTTCTATAATTTCCTTCGTATTGGGATGTTCTTTAATTTTCTCTATATTAAGATTATTGTATACATAAGCAGTGGATACTTCTATATTAGGATTTGCAAGTAATATTAATTTATTAGAAAAACTATTTAGTTTAGTTAACTCTTCCCCTATACCCTTAGCTAAGGCAGTTCCCCCCATAATACAATAGGGTACATCGGCTCCAATTTTTACTCCTATATCCATTAACTCCTTTTCATTAAGATTCAAGTTCCACATTTCATTTAGTCCCTTTAATGTAGCCCCAGCATCGGAACTACCTCCAGCTAATCCTGCTGCCATGGGAATTTTTTTATCTATATAAATATATGCACCTTTATTAATATTAAACTTATCCTTTATTAATTCACAGGCTTTATATACGAGATTAGTACTATCTGTAGGAACATTTCTATTATTACAATCAACTATAATATCTTTATCGGTCTCTTTTATTGTTATAGTATCTTTTAAATCTATTTGCTGCATTACCATTTCCAGTTCATGATATCCATTTTCCCTTTTTCCTATAACATCAAGGGATAAATTTATTTTTCCATAGGCATCTATCTTTATTTCTTCCATGTTTTCAACTCCAGTTTTTTGTTATGTTTATACTTATTATAATACAAGTTTATTAAAGAATAAAGAACTTGACACTAAAGAATAAAGAATAGATAATAAAGAATAGATAATAAAGAATAGATATGGTTATTTTACTCACTTCGTTCGTAAAATTTCATTATATCAGCTGGGGGATTCTAATCCCCCAACCAAAAAAACTAAAAAACAAAGTGGCCTCTGGCCACTTTGCACCTTATCTATTCTCTATTCTTTATTATCTATTATCTGTATTTTTAAAGGTTTAACTCTAAATTCTTTTCTATTATTATCTTTTCCCCGGGCATTATATTTTCAGGGGCTAATATTTCATTGGTTTCTATTAATTCTTCCACTGTTGTATTATATCTTTTAGCTATATCCCATATGGTGTCTTCTTTTTGGACAATATATACAGTTATACTAGGTCTAGACTTTTTATCAACTTCTTCTTCTAGTTCTTCTGCTTCCACTACCATATTTATTGTCTTAATTCTATTTATATCTATACTATTTTTTACTGTAGCTTCTATTTCAACTTCACTAGATGATGTTTTATCATATTTAAAGCCTTCTAATATTCCTTCTACCTCTACTTCAATTCCATCTTTTATATCTTCAATATCTATATATGTCTTAAATGGTATTTCCTCTTTCAAGACCTTTATATTATTGCTATTAGATTCTTCATAAAGCATATCCACGGTCAAGAAACTCTCTATTATAACCTTTCCCTCTACAACTCTATAGTCTGTAACATTGGGTCTCATATTGATATTATATACATCTTTGATACTATCATTACAACTTATTGTTCCCTTAACTATTTCTTTAGCATCGTAATGACCAACATTTTCAGATATATCTAAAGCTTTCTTTTGAACATTAAATTTTTTGTTAGTAGAGTATGTATCAGCAGTTATCTCCTTTTCCCTTTCCTCATATACATCAGCTTCTACCTTCACTATTGTTTCAATATCAAATACCCTTATGTTTCCTTCTATATCTTCTTTAGTATCACATACCATCTCTTCTATACCGAACTTAACATTAGATTTCATATCCTTTAATGCCCCTGCTATCTCTACAAAATGGGTAAATGGTATCTCGTGATTTAAATAGTTAATTTGACTTTGGGCATCATCTCCAAAATACATAATGGAAAGATCTATAATTCCATTGACCACTGCCTTATCATCAACTACCTTAGTTTCTTTCTCATATACCTTAGTATCGGTTCTTAATATATCCAATATATTAGGCATATCTTTAGAAACTTCGAAGGCTTCCTTTACCATTGTAGAAGAAGCATTTGTTCCTATAACTTCGTTATATTTTATAGTCTCTTTTAATACTTGAAGCCCTTCTTCACCAACAACCTCTTTTACTATATCAATGTTATCATTACTTTTAACCTTCCCTTCCAGAGAAAGAACTGTCTTTACAGATATTCTTTTTTCATCAAGTTGATTGTAGTCTATATGTTCTATAAGAGATTTAATATCTACTAATACTTCCTCCGTTGCTCCCTTTATTTCTATTTCGTCCCTAAAGTCAGTGCTAGCTTCTATACTATGTATAGGTTGATTTTCATCATCGGCATTATATAGTGCTTTAAATTTAACTATACCTCCAACTATAATCTTATCCTTCTGTGCTTTAACAGAAGTCACCTCTGCATCTCCGTCTATAGTTAGTATCTTATTTATATTTGGCTTATTATCAGGTAAGTATATTTCTCCTTCTACTAAAGACTGTATCTCTTCCTTTGCAATAGTTTGGTCTATTTTAATTAGGTCTTTAATAAGTTCTACTGACATTTTATTCCCCCCTAAATTCAATCATATTTAGAACATCTATTATATTAATATATGACTTTTATATATATTATGATTGAATTTTATAAATAAGAACTAAAAATTTAGTTAATAGATAATAGTTAATAGTCGGCGATTTAAAGATAGTTTTTTTATGGTAATTACTTTTTAATGCTAAAGTCGATTTTATATCTGTTAACTTTTAAAAAAAATAATAAATAAGGTTCAAAGTGGCCTTTGAACCTTATTTATTATTTTTTCTTTATTATCTATTATTTTTAAATAAAAAAATACCACCTCTTCTGGTGGCATTTTTTAGCTTATGTTAATTTTTCTGTCTTCTCCACAAATGGTTACTTCAACCGTTTCCGTTAATATATCTGAATAGCTATAGGATACCCTTCTTACAGAATTATATCCTCCATCAATCTTTACTACGAATATACTAGGATATGCATCTTCTAATATGCCTTCTCTTACCGTGGTTTTTTTTCTTCCTTTGTTAGCCTTTAATCTTACCTTTTTCCCAATACAGTTCTCTACATCTTCTTTTATTTTAAACAAAGAATTTTTTTGCAACAAACCATCACCTTCTTTCCCAAGATAACATAATAAATTATACCATAACCATAGTTCTATGTCAAGTCTCAACATAACATTATACTACTTTAATATCCCCTTTGTCAAATATGAAATTAAAACAAAATATTAGAAAAACCGAGTATGTTCTTCTAATACATATGATAACTAACAATACCTGACACTATAGCCTTTGCTATTTTATTAATATATTTGGGGTTTTTTAGTTTTTTTTCAATGGTAGGATTGGTTATATAGTCAGGATAAATTTGAATGGAACTACATCCCAATTCCCGTAACAGAAAAAAATCTGCACTTTTAATGCCCTTATTTATTGTATTTATTTCCTCCTCCATTTTATTCATAATAGATAAAGATAGGGCTTCTGCATCTTTATCTCCCCTATAATGATATATCTCACAACCTTTTATAGAACTACTATGAAATGAATTCATTGATATATTAATAAAAAAATCTGGATTTTTTTCATCGGCTATTAACTTTCTATCATTTAATGATAAATATATATCATCTTTCCTTGTTAGATAAACATCGGCGCCTAAAGACATCAATTCATTAGCCATAATCTTACTTATATCAAATACTACATCCTTTTCCCGTAGTCCATTTTCACCTATGGCATCATTACAGTTAAAACCACCATGGGCAGGATCTATTACTAATATTTTTCCCTTTAGAGGCTTTTTCATACATGGTTTATCATATTTTTTTATTGTAACTCCTGTATAATAATATTTTAATATATCTTCAAATTTATAACCTTCTTTGGCCATTTGATTACTACCATATTGACATAATCCTAAACCAGTTCCTTTTCCCCGAGTATTAAATCTTATTACCACAGGAGAAATACTAAACCTTCTTGAGTCCAAACCCAGTAATCTTACAATTTCATCACCTTTAAATTTTTTTCCCCCTACTTTAACCTCGGTTATTCTTTCACTATCATCTTTAATAATATCTTCTATAAACCCCTTTATTTCGGTTTTTAAGTTGGGACTTATCTTTGGAAACTTTACATTTAGTCTATCCTCTATTTCTCTTAAAGTAAACTCCTTACTCCCATCCCAATGGGGTGAATTACCACAATAATCGCATAACACTTTTCTAAGATATATGACTCTATTTTCAATTACACTTTCAGAGTTTTCTGTGGCACCACCACATGTATTATGAAACCTAGGATCTATTGGGTTATTATTTATAGTTATTATTAGACCCCTTGTATCATTGATACAGGTATTTAATTTATCTAAATGAACTTTATAGTTACCTCTCCATTTATCTTTTAAATACTTTTCATTTATCTTATAAATATCATAGTAATTATCTGATATATGCCATGATTTATTATTATCTTTTTCCAACAAACTTAATTTCCTAATTAAATCAGTTCTAGCTATTATAGCTTGACACTTAATGGCCTCTATATTAAAACCTATATTAATTTGCATAAAAACAATCATCTTAACAATTTCTTCTATAGGCTTTATTTCTATCTTATTAGTTTTATGATTATAGACTTTTATTTTAATTTGTTCATCATCCACCTTCTTTTACCCCCTTTTTGACAACTACATTTTCCCTATGATATATAATATGAATCCTGCTATTCTTCCGTGAGTCACATAATATTATTATTTATTGACAATAAACATTGTCAGATAATAGTGAATTTTGATATAATGGACTTAATTTCTTATATGAGGAGGGAAGGGGCTGACCCCATAAATTATGAAAGGAACTATAGTATCCGCTTGGGTAAAAACTTGTCGTAAGCTTTATGGTAACGAATTAACTAATGAAGCTATGGAAGCATCCAACATGAATCCAAATAGAATTTTTAAACCAACAGAAGACATACAAGATAACCATGCTATGAATATGGTTAAATATATATCGGATAGGCTTAATAAAGATACATATACAATTTGGGAAGAAATAGGTCGTGATAATATTTTAACCTTCCGAGAAGACTATCCAGCTTTTTTTAATCATAAAAACCTATATTCATTTTTAAAGTCCATGTATGATGTTCATGTTGTTATTACTCAGAAAATACCGGGAGCGAAACCACCTATATTGGGGATATCTCCTATTGGTAAGAGAAAGGCTGAAATGACATACAAATCCAAAAGAGCCATGTTTGGATATTTCCATGGTATGTTAAAGGGTGCCGCTAATTATTATGGAGAAAATATAGAAGTAGAGACTGCAGAAAAAACCGATGATTATACAAAGATAATAATAACATTTGAAGAACAAATTTATTATTATAAGTCTTATAAGATTAACAAATTATTATCCTTTGGTTTTATTAGAAAATTAGAGACAAAGATTGCCATTGGCTCTTTACTTTTAATAGGTCTCCCAAATATTATATTATCTAAAGTTTCTGGTTCCTTAAATACCACCACAGTAATTACTATTTTATTATCTTTTATAGTTCCTTATTTAATGTCAAAACTACTATTTATGCCTGTTAAATATATAGTTGAGGATATTAAATACTTAAAGGAACGAAATTATTCAGTTGAGACTGAAATATCAACAAATGATTCCCTTGAAGATATTAGCAAACTTATATCAGAGTATAAGGATGTCATTAAAACCGACTTTGTCTCTTTTAAAGGACTAACCGATGAGCTAAATGTCTTTGGGGATAAATTTAACGAAATATCATCTAATATGAACGACACATCAAGGGAAATATCCGGTGTAGTTGAACAAGTGGCCCAGGGCGCCATGGGTCAAGCAGATGAAACAGAATCTGCTGCATATATATTAAACAATAATATAAATACATTAAATGAAATAGTTAGAGAAGAAAATACAAGTAAAGATGAACTAGAAGATGCAGTCAAAAAGATTAATGCAGGCTATGAGGAACTTAAGGATACATCTAATAATTTAGTTAATATTTTAAAGGAGTTTTCTTTAGTAAAAGAAAACGGTATAGCCCTTCAAAAGAAAGCCACCAATGTTAGTAAGATAGTAGATACCGTTGAGGCCATTTCAGACCAAACAAACCTACTTGCCTTAAATGCCGCCATAGAAGCCAGTAGAGCCGGTGAATCTGGAAAAGGCTTTGCCGTTGTAGCTGAAGAGATACGGAATTTAGCTGAGGAGTCTAAGGATGCTGTTAAAAATATAAACGATAACTTATTATCTTTTATACAGGAAATAGACCTAGTTGTAAATCAAATAGAAGGACAATATAATGTTTTAGAAGATGAAAACAAAAAATTATCCAGTGTAGCTGATAATAATTATAATACAGTACAGTCTATAGAAAATGTTTCTTCTTCCCTTATTAACATGATTAACAGTCTTACTGAGGAAACAAAGGCCATAAATAATGTATCACAAAATATAGAATCCCTTGCAGCCATTGCCGAGGAAAACTCAGCCTCTTCTGAAGAAGTAAGTGCAAATGTAACGTCATATGCTACAGAAATAGAAAAAATGTCCGATAGTATAAAAGAGTTCAAAAAGGTTTCTGAAGAGTTCAGAAAAGACTTGGAGGAATATAAGATATAATTGATAGTTGACAATTGACAATTGACAGTTAAAAACATAAAAGAAAAGGGATTAGCTAGAGCTAATCCCTTTTCTTTTATTGTCAATTATCAACTGTCAATTGTCAATTGATTAAAACATGTCTTTTTTAAACAATACTATTATTGCTATTATTGATAGGGATAGGGATGATAGTAATATTATTAAAAAGGCATAGGGAGAATTTTGAAAAGGTAAACCTACGTTCATTCCATAAAAGCTAGCTAACATAGTTGGGATGGACATTACTATGGTTATGGATGTAAGTATCTTCATAACTATATTTAGATTATTTGATATTACCGATGCAAAGGCATCCACCATTCCACTTAATATATTACTATATATATTTGTCATTTCTATAGCCTGTTTATTTTCTATTATTACATCTTCCAATAAATCTTCATCTTCGGGATATAACTTTATACTATTGGTTTTAAGTAGTTTTTCCATGACTATTTCATTTGCCTTAAGGGAAGTGGAAAAATACACCAAACTTTTCTCTAAATCCAAAAGTTGTATAAGTTCTTTATTTCTCGTAGACTTTCTAAGGTGATCCTGTATTTTATTACTTAGCTTATCTATTTGTTTTAGATATAATAAATATCTAGCCGCCATTTTAAACAATATCTGAAGTACAAACCTAGTTCTTTTATATGTAAAAAAAGATTTAACCCTTCTTTCTTCAAATTGGTCTATTATTCCATTTTCCTTAAGACATATTGTTATTATGTATTTATCAAATAGTATTATACCAAGGGGCAAGGTATAGTATACATATGACCCTTCTTCCTCTTCCATTATTGGAATATCCACCAATGTCAGTATCTGTCCATTTTCAACTTCAAGTCTTGAAGTCTCCTCATCATCTAATGGAGCCTTAAGAAAATCCATATCTACTCCAAGTTCTTCATTTATATTTTTAAGTTCATCTTCAGTTGGATTTATAAGACTAATCCAAGAACCTTTTTCAAAGTCATCTATATCGGTTAAAACTCCATCTATTGTTCTATATATATTCATCATGATTGGCACCTCCTTGCCTTTGGCTTATATAGTTTATATTTAATAGGTACAGTCATATATTAATTTATACTAGGTTGCACAGGGTACAAAGTGCAGGGTGCAGAGTTGTTTTTCCCCATATATAATATTATACCCTTAGATATGTTTATTAATAAAGGATAAGTTTTATAAAATTATAAAACAAAGTATAGGGTAAAACAAGTTGGAGGATTACGAATCCCCCAACAACTAAGGTCGAATCTCCCAACAGCTAAGGTAAAATGCCGCAAAAGTTAAGGTAGAATCCCCCAACAACTGAAGTTTTGAAATAAAATATGTAGGGCTTCAATATATTGAAGCCCTACATGCCATTAAATCCCTATTTAAAATACAATTTACTTAACATATTTATCCAACACGTTTATTATCTCATTTATCTTTTCTTCACCATTACCATCTAGCATGGCATCCTTTACACAACTTTTCATATGCTGATCTAGTATATTTAGATTGGCCTTTTTAAGAAGCCCCACCACAGCAAGTATCTGCTTTGAGATATCTACACAATATCTATCATTTTCAAGCATCTTTATAATTCCTTCTATTTGACCCCTAGAGGTTTTTAATAAGTTTAGTGCTTTTTTCTTTTCTTCATTCATATGCTTTCCCCCAACCTTAAGGATTATTTTATATCTATCACTTTATAACCCGCTTCTTCTACAGCTTTTTTTAGTATATCATCGGATACTCCATCTACTTGTAGTGTTGCAGTTTTGCTTTCTAAGTCAACATCAACTGTGCTTACACCATCTATCTCCTGAAGTTCACCTTTAACAGCCATTACACAATGTTGACAACTCATACCTTCTATAAATAATATTTTTTTCATTTTAAATACCTCCTTATTTTTTTAAAGGTAACCTTCGAATGAACTCGAAGCTACTCCTTTATTAGTCATTTAGTTGCTGAGAGGTTCACTCCCCCCAACATACTTCTTTTTAGTTGTTGGGGGATTCGTAATCCCACAACCCATACCTCCTATTTTTTCACTTTAAATCTTTTTAGTCTTAAGGAATTAGATACAACCGATACTGAACTAAAGGCCATTGCTGCTCCTGCTATCATTGGGTTTAAGAAACCTAGGGCTGCAAGGGGGATACCTGCCGTGTTGTAGCCAAAGGCCCAAAATAGATTTTGTTTTATTGTTCTCATTGTTTTCTTACTTAATTTTAGAGCCATTACTATACTTTTTAGATCACCCTTCATAAGGGTTATATCTGCTGCTTCCATTGCAACGTCTGTCCCTGTTCCTATTGCAAACCCAATATCTGCCGCTACTAATGCTGGGGCATCGTTTATACCGTCACCAACCATACCCACATGTTTCCCTTCAGACTTTATCCTTTCAACATTATCTGCCTTATGCTCTGGTAGCACCTCTGCTATGACATTTATAATACCTACTTCTTTAGCTATAGCATTGGCTGTTCTTTCATTATCTCCAGTTATCATATATATATCTAATCCCATATCTTTTAATTCTTCAATGGCAGCCTTAGAGCTTTCTTTAACTGTGTCTGCTACAGCTATTATACCGGCTACTTTACTATCTATTCCCATAAGCATTGCAGTTTTACCCTGCTCCTCAAGTTTTATAAGCTTATCTTCTATATTTGATATCTCTATGTTCTTTTCCTTTAATAATTTTCTATTTCCTAAATATATATTTTTTCCATCTACCTTTGAATATATACCATGACCTGGGATTGCTTCAAACTCTTCAGGATCATTTAGTTTTAATCCCTTTTCCTTAGCACCATTAACTATAGCCTCTCCAAGGGGGTGCTCTGAGCTTTTTTCTGCTATTGCTGCATATCTTAATATATCTTCGTCACTAAAGTCAAAGGATACTATATCTGTAACTTCTGGTTCTCCTTTAGTTATGGTTCCTGTTTTATCAAATACTATTGTATCTAGTTTGTGGGTTTTCTCAAGATGCTCTCCACCCTTTATTAGTATACCATTCTCTGCTCCTTTACCGGTCCCAACCATTATAGCCGTTGGAGTTGCTAGCCCTAATGCACATGGACAAGCAATAACTAGTACCGCTATTGCATTTACCAATGCTTTAGTAAATTCTCCTCCCGATATATACCAGCCTATAAAAGTTATTAATGCTATACCAACTACTATTGGTACAAATATACCAGATATTTTATCTGCTAGTCTTTGAACTGGAGCTTTGGAACCTTGGGCATCTTCAACTAGCTTAATTATTTGGGCCAATGCGGTTTCTTTTCCCACTTTAGTTGCCTTAAATTTAAATGTTCCATGTTTATTTATTGTAGCTCCTATTACCTCGTCTCCAACCTTTTTATCTACAGGAATACTTTCTCCAGTTAACATTGATTCATCAATAGATGACCTTCCATCTACAACTTCACCATCTACAGGTATTTTTTCTCCAGGACGAACTACTATAACATCTCCTTTTTCTACTTCTTCTATTGGGATATCAATTTCTTCTCCATCTCTGATAACCCTAGCAGTTTTCGCTTGTAACCCCATAAGGGTTTTTATAGCTTCAGATGTTTTTCCTTTAGCTATAGCCTCAAGCATTTTACCTAAAAGTATAAGGGTTATAATAACTGCTGATGATTCAAAGTAGAGTTGATTTATCCCTGCTATAGTAGTATATACACTATAAAAATATGCTGCCGATGTTCCCATGGCTATAAGAACATCCATATTTGCTCCTCCACCCTTTAATGAATGGTATGCGCCTTTATAGAACCTATATCCTATGATAAACTGAACTGGAGTTGCTAATGCCATCTGGAAATATCCATTGGACAAAATAGTATGGATACCTGCCATATGGAAAAACATAGCCGATAGCAAAGGTAAACTTAATATAGTTGAAATTGTAAATAGTATTTTAAGTTCCTTTATTTCTTTTTTTCTAGCTTCCCTTTCCTTATCACTATTGTCTTCCCTTTCTTCATGGGCTTTATATCCTGCCTTTTCTACTGCTTTTATTAAATCACTTACAGTTACTTCCCCATCGGTGTACTCAACTGTAGCTTTATTAATTGCAAAGTTTACATTGGCATTTTGGACCCCTTCTAACTTGTTAAGGGATTTTTCTACCCTAGCAGAACAAGCGGAACAAGTCATACCTTCGACATTTAATGTTACTTTGCTATTTGAAGCCTTATATCCAGACTTTTCCACTGATTTTATAAGATCCTTTACCTCTATTTTATCTGTATCATATTCCACTGTAGCCTTCTCAGCAATAAGATTTACATTTGCTGATTTAACACCATCTAGTTTTGATAGAGAACTCTCCACCTTGTTTGCACAAGATGCTCAGGTCATCCCAGTGACTTTTATTGATACTTTATTTATCATTTTTCTACACCAACCCTTCTTTTTAAAATCAGAGAATAGAGAATAAAGAATAGAGAATAGATGGGGTGTAAAGTGGCCCTAGGCCACTTTATTTTTAGTATAATTTCTAGGGTTGGG
Organism: Dethiothermospora halolimnae; assembly: GCF_037577855.1. Lineage (NCBI taxonomy): Bacteria > Bacillati > Bacillota > Tissierellia > Tissierellales > Thermohalobacteraceae > Dethiothermospora > Dethiothermospora halolimnae. Next base: position 142,380 of record NZ_JBAKFX010000003.1, read on the forward strand.
GGATTACGAATCCCCCAACAACTAAATGTTCTCCTCCATAATAAAATTTGTAACTTCGACTTCAGTCGAAGATTTCCTTATTTATTCTTTATTATCTATTATTTATTCTTTAAAATTAACCCTCCCCTTACGGGGTGTGTTTTCTTTATTGTAACATATGATTTTTTATTTTGCAAATACATTTTGAAATAGTTAACAGTTAATAGATAATAGTTAATAGTCGTTGGTTTTTTTAATTTTTTTGGTTACTTATTAGATTTTGGCCTTTGCTATGTTTTGTTCGGCCCCTGGGCTGGGCATGCCCAGCCCCTACATTCTTTAATTTTTATATGTAAGAGAACATCTCAACAAATTTAGATCTACTATGCTTTTGACTATTAACTGTTAACTATTATCTATTAACTATCTTCTACCCCTTAGTTTCTTCAAAACACAAAAAAAATATAAGGACCAGAAAAACTGGTCCTTATATTTTCAAATCGGCTTCGCCGATTTGCTCCTCCACTATTAACTGTTAACTATTAACTGTTCTGCAATAGCTTTATAATTTTCCTTAACATGGGCATCAGGGTCATCAACCGATAGTATTCCCTTGTCGCTATCTTCCCTTACCGCTGTTACTAGGGGAATTTGTCCAAATAGTTTTGTGTCAAGTTCCTCTGCTAGTTTTTTCCCCTCTTCTTTTCCAAATATATAGTGTTTTTCATCACAATTATCACATATGAAATATGACATATTTTCTATAAGACCTATTATTTTACTATTTGTCTTAGCTGCCATAAGTCCCAACCTTTTTGCCACATTTGCTGCAGTTATTTGAGGGGTTGTTACTATTAGGATTTCTGCTTTAGGGAGTTTTTGCATAAGACTTAATGGGACATCCCCTGTACCCGGGGGTAAGTCTATAAGCATATAGTCAAGTTCTCCCCAATGGACATCATTAAAGAACTGTTCTAATATTCCACCAAGGACTGGACCCCTCCATATTAGGGCTTGATCCTTTTCCACCAAGTTACCCATGGATATTACTTTTACTCCCTTCTTTTCTATAGGAAGTAATAGCCCTCCTTCTATATTCATTGGCTTCATATTGGACATTCCCATTATTTGAGGTATACTATAGCCTAGTATATCAGCATCTATAAGTCCTACTTTATATCCCATCTCACTTAACATAACAGCTAGATTAGCTGTTACAGTTGATTTACCAACTCCACCTTTACCACTACCTATTGCTATTACCCTAGTGTCTTTAAATGGTTCTTTATTATCCTTTTTACCATGTAGCTTTTCTATAAGTTTTTCTTTCTGCTCTTTAGTCATTTCTCCAAAAACTACTTCCACATCGTCTAATCCGCCAATGGCTAAAACTTCCTTTTCTATATCCCCCTTTATTGTTGATTTAAGGGGACAACCCATTGTGGTAAGGGTTACATTTACAATAGTTTTATTACCTTCTATCACTACATCACCAATCATATCTAACTCTATTAAACTTTTGTGTAGTTCCGGATCATTAACATTTTCAAGGGCTTTGTATACTTTATCCTTTAAGTCCATTATTCACGCCTCCTTTTTACTCACATTATATACATTACACCTAAGCTTTCAATGATTCAAATCAAATTTAATAGGTTTATTTGGCAAATGCCATTTATTCAGCCAAATATTCAAGACCTTCTATATCTTTTATAATAATCCTTTTATTTCCTACCAATTCTATTATTCCTTCACTTTGTAGATTGCTTAGTTTTCTACTTATGGTTTCCCTGGTTACCCCAATATAGTTGGCCATATCCTCCCTACTTAAAGGAATATTTAGTTCTAACCTGTCCTTTTTATTTACTCCAAAGTCCTTTATAAAACTAATAAGTAAACTAGCTATCCTTGCCTCTATATCCTTTGTACTTAAACTTTGTATTAGATTTTCAAGTTTTACTATTCTATCATGGACAACTTCTAAAATCTTTAGAGCTATTTCAGGATTACTTTTTAATATATTATCAAAATCCCTTTTAGTTAGTATACACATATTCACATCTTCCAATGCTTCTGCATTAAACTTTAATTCTTCTTCCTTCAATAAACTTAAATCTCCAATAAAATCCCCTTCAGATAATATATATAATATTTGTTCCTTGCCTTCTTTTGTATATTTAAATATTTTTATTTTCCCCTTATTTATAACATAAAGTTTATCGGATATGTCCCCTTCAAAACATATTATCTGGCCCTTTTTATAGGTTCTTCTAACAATAAGGTTTGTAACTTCACTTAACTGTTCCTTTTCAAGGGCAGAAAAAATAGACACTTTAGTGGCACAATATCTTCCTGTACATTTTTTACATTGATCTAACACAAGATCACCCCTAACTATTTATTTCTATGTGAGAATTTATATATTTTTATTCTTTTTTGTAAATATTATAAGCATAAGTGATAATTATCACATTTTTTAGTGATTATTTTAATAACTTATATTTATTTTACCATATATAATATTAATTAAATAATGAGTTTTTAAATAAACTATATTTGATGTCAATATTGGGGGATTACGAATCCCCCAATAACGTAGGGGGGATTACCAATATCCCCATAACGTAGGGGATTACCAATATCCCCATAACGCAGGGGATTACTACTTTATGATAATTGAAAGTTGTTAACATTTTAAAAATATAAGGAGGAGTTTTTAATGAGTAGATTTTTAGGTCCAATACATCATTGGTTATTTAATAAAATTAAGCTTTATGAAGATTTAGAAAAGGAAGTTGTAGATGCTTTTAAAGAGCAATATGATGGAATAGAAAAAATAGTTGAAAACAACATTAATGAGTACGGGGAAAGGTTACCTAATAAGCCTTTAGAAGAAATCATAGATACAGGGAACATACACGGTTGGTTGCAAAGTAAAATAGTTATCTCAGAAACAAGACACGCAGGAATATTAAGAGACTTATTTAATACTTATAAGGACGATGGAGTACTCCTAGCCAATTCAGTATATAAAGAAAATGGTATTAAGTGTGGCTTAAACGCAAAGGAACAATATGCTCCATCTAATGCTGAAGAATTATATAAAATCCTTAATAACTATATTTTAGATGGCATGCCCTGTGATAACATTAATAATGTTACCGATTCTACAGCCAATAAGGTTGAGTACAAACACGATACATGTCTTCATATAAACTACTGGAACAAAGCAGGGGTAGAGCCTAACAAAATGTATGATTTAAGAAGAATTTGGACTGAAAGTTTCATAAATTCAGCAAACCCAGAATTTAAATACCAAGTTACAATAGAAGAAGATAATGGCAATAGAAAGTTTCATCATACTATATTTAAAAAATAAGGGGCTGAAACCCCTTATTTTCAATTATAAATTATAAATTGTAAATTACAAATTAAAACCAAAACCATTCGGAGAATGAATTCTCCTCTACTTATTATTAATATATTAGAAAACATAGATTTGTTTTAGTTACTAAGTCATACGGGAGACCTTAGTCTCCCAATCCTTTAATTTACAATTTATAATTTACAATTTGTAATTAAGAAAGTGGCACGTTTCTCGCCACTTTCTTCTTATCTTACTATTATTCTCTTTTCAGTAACTATATAATCCATAGGGATATCAAAGTCCTCGGTCATTATTGCATCTAATATTTGATAATCATAACATACTCCTATTGTTGGAATTTTAAAATTAAGTCTAGCTAAAAATCTGTCATAATAGCCGGCACCATATCCTAACCTATAGCACTTTTTATCAAAACCAATACCGGGTATTATTATTAAATCGATCTTTTCCATATCTATTGGTCTTAAAAATTCCGGTTTTTGCTCCAGATAACCAAAACTACTTTTCTTTAATTCCAAATCCATATTCTTTAATTCAGTAGGAATAATTTCTTTCCCCTTTTTCTTACAGTAGGGAATGATGACTTTCTTACCCTTTTTCTTGCAATATTCTATAAGGGGAAAACTATTAACTTCATTATTAAAACTTAAATAAACCATTATGTTACTTCCCTCTTTAAACTCCTTTAATTTCTTAATAGTAGAAATAATTTTATTACTTTTTTCATTAACATCTGCGTTTTTCATATTATTCCTTGTGTTTAATATCTTTTTCCTCATATCCTTTTTCCATTGATTTTCCATAACAAGACCTCCGTTCCGCTACTAGTAAGTTTATATCCTATTTTCTCGGATTTATTCATATAATATATATGTTATTCCATCTCTCTGATTTCAATCCACAATATTAATTCTTCAGTTAAAAATATCCTGTTAACTTTAAGTTTATATTGAGCATTATCTATTTTCATTATCCTATTGTCAATAATACCCGATATTAATTCTATGTCTACATCTTTTACCTCTTTCCCCAATAGATTATCATATTTTTCTATTATATGCTCCTTCAGGGTCAACTTATCTAAGTCATCCCCATCATACATTAGTATTACCTTTATATCCTTTATAATAAACTTATTTTTATTAATAGTCTCTTCTAGCTTTTTAAGTTTTACATCTTTATCATCTATGATTGAGTTTAAATATTTGATTTGGTAATGGTACTGATCTACTCTATACCCTATAAGGGCATTTATACTTATCATGCCTATCAGTATTCCAGATATAATGCCTGTTATTAAGCATATAAAATATTTAAACTTACCCCTTCCTAATCCAGCCATATTTTATCACACTTTTTTATTAATCTAATAAACATATATCCTATATTAGCCCCTACTAATGCCATAAGTATATATCCACATTGCTTTATTACACCTTTTATTTCTCCTTTTAATATTCCTTTTTCTATTACTTCAAAGGATGAAAAAGTACCTCCAAGGGCTACTGCTACTGCCCATATTTTAATGGAAGATGCCACACTTATCATGGTTTTAACAGGTGGATTATTGGTAATAAGCGCTCCTAAACCAGCAAAGAAACTTCCCCCTACTATAACTCCAAAGGCTATTAAAAAGTTATATAACAGGTTAGTAAAAAATTTAATCATAATTAATCTCCTTGTTTTTTTATAAATTATGATTAAATTTTATTTATTATTACTTATTTATTAAACAAGGGCACCTTTGATGCTTCTTTGTTTAGTCCAGGGTGCAAAGTGAAAAGAACAGGGAATTGATGAGTCCATAAATATATTTAGCTCATACATATATGATAAATAAAAATTGTTGACTTAAGATAAAATATATATTACAATATGATTAAAAGATACCCCCTGGGGGTATATTGAAAATAGGAGGGATATTATGAATATCAATGTAACTGAAAATGGATCTAAAGAACTAAGAAAAGTTCTAGAAGGCAAAGATACTAACAATAAAGGTCTAAGACTTTATATAGCAGGCTTTGGTTGAGGCGGACCAACCTTTGGTTTAGCTCTGGATGAGCAAAAAGATAATGATGTTATAGAAGAAGTCGATGGTTTTAAGTTTATTGCAGATAAAGATGTAACTAGTCAATACAATAAGTTCACCGTTGATTTTGTTAAAGATTGGTTAAGAAAAGGCTTTAGAATATATGCAGATAATGCTTCTTCATGTTAAACACTGTGCAAAGTACAGGGAACAGGATGTTGAGGAAGTTACTATGAATAGAAGTATAGTTACTGGGTATACAAACCTAGTTACTGGGGGATTCGTAATCCCCCAGTTTTTTTATAGTTTATTATCACATTTTTTGCATTTACTATCTATACATGGATTTATGTGGACTATTACATCCTTTGTGTCTTTTATTGTGCCATATATTATTCGTTCTACCTCTTCTGCTATATCATGACCCTTTGCCACTGTCATATTACTGTCTACACATACCTTCACCTCAAAAAACACCTTAGATCCATGTTTCCTTGCCTTTATTTGACTTATGCTTCTTATATTGTCTCGAGACATTATTTCTTCATATAACATATCAATCTTTTCATCTTCTATACACATATCCATAAGTTCATTATAACCCTTTATAAAAAGCTCTATTCCCACTTTTACGATTATAAATGATACCACTATACCTGCAATGGGATCTAATATCTTATAACCCATTCTAGCCCCTATTATCCCTATTAAGGCCCCAATTGATGAAAGGGCATCGGATCTATGATGCCATGCATCTGCTATTAGTGCATCACTATTTATTTTTTTGCCTCCATAAATAGCTATTCTAAATTGTATCTCTTTTATAACTATGGACATAGCCGCAACCCATATGGCAATACTTTTAGGAGTTTCTATGTTATTTGTTATAATCATTTTGATAGACATATATCCTATTCTTAATCCAACAAAGGTTAAGAATATAGATAAAACAAAGCCTGCAATAGTTTCTGCCTTTTCGTGTCCATAGGGATGCTCTTTATCTGCCGGTTTTTTTGATATAAAAAAACCTATAACTATACCCAGGGAGCTTATTACATCAGATATAGTATGAATTCCATCCGCCAAAATAGCTGTGGAATTTCCAATGATCCCCACTATTACTTTTAAAAAGGACAATATGATATTTATTATTATTGTTATCCATGCTATTTTATTTCCTATTTTGTACCTTTCATTTTCATTTATCCTATTCACAATAAACACCTCATTATCAATTGATATTATATTTGTTATTTTACCATATTATTGCATGTCCTGTAAACCTCTATTTTTCAACGATATGTTTTGTCATTAAGTACTGATTTTTATTATCATTTGATAATAATTAATTTATACAGAATAAAGACAGCCAAACCCACTTCTTTGTTCTGTACAGGGTGCCAGGTACAGGGAGCAGGGAATTGGTAATTCTATATTCTATGTGAGGCTTCAATATATTGAGGCCTCACATAGAAAAATACATAACTTATGATTCAGGAATATTTTCGATATAATTGGAAATAATTAGTTTGTAACTAGTTGAGCTCATAATTCAAGAAAGAAGGCTTATTATGAAACAAAATATAAAAAAATATAAAGGTTCTATATACATATTATCTTTTATATTAATATTTGTTACTTTTTTTATAATTATTGTATCTTCACTTTTTTTATATAATGTTTTCATATTAAAGAGAGATTTAGATGGTATATATGGATTCCGATTTCTTATGATAGCCGGTGACAGTATGTACCCAACATTAAAACCTGGAGATTCTATATTGATAAAAAAAACATCTAAAGAAGATATTGTTGAGGGAGATATTATATCATTTCATAGAAATTCAATAATTGTAACCCATAGAATAGTAAATATAGAAGGTAATAATTTCATAACAGCTGGAGATAATAATAATTTAAAGGATAAATTTAAAACAAATTATTCTAACATACTGGGAAAACATATATTTACTGTAGAAAAAGGGGATAAAATATTAACTATATTAAAAAGTCCATTAGTAACTATATTTATTTTTTTATTTATTTTAACAACTATTACCTATTTATTTAAATCGATTTTTGGGTAAATAATAAATATATATATTATTTTGTGATTTTAATCACCTATAATAATAAAAAATATGTTATTATATAATATATAATAACTGTAAGGAGGAATTAAAATGGCTATTACTAAAGATATGCTTATAGGAGAAATATTAAGAACAAGATCAGATGCCCCTGAAATTCTTATGAGATTTGGAATGGGTTGTGTAGGTTGTCCTTCTTCTCAAATGGAAACTTTAGAGCAAGCTGCTATGGTTCATGGTCTTGAATTAGAACCTTTACTAGAAGCTTTAAATGAAGGTCTTGATGAATAGAAAAAACAAATAAAAAACTCCAGCCCGTTGGCTGGAGTTTTTTATTTTATAGTAATTCTTCTAGTTTTGCTTTATCAAAACCTACTATTTCTTCGTCATCTACTATTATTACTGGTACTCCCATATGTCCCATTTTCATGAGCTCTTTTCTAGCATCAGAGTCAGTTTGAACATTTTTTTCTGTAAAATCAATTCCCTTTTCATTAAGATATTGTTTTGCAGAAACACAGTGGGGACAAGTACTACTTGTATATACAGTCACATTTGCCATTATTAATTCCTCCCATTTATTGATTTTATATTATTATAACTATACCCGGTATAGGTATAATAAAACAATATTTTAAATATAATTTTTCTACAATTTAATTATACTCGTTTTTCACCCCTTTTATTAATGGTTTTCTCTATAAAAAAACCGAAGGCTATAGATTTTATCTATAGCCTTCGGTAAAAAAGGTTGGGGGATTACGAATCCCCCAACAACCCTATATAGGTGGATTTATAATCCCTATTAATTCATTATAGTAATTCTTCTAGTCTAGCCTTATCAAAACCTACTATTTCTTCCCCATCAACGATTATTACTGGTACTCCCATATGTCCCATTTTCATCAATTCTTTCCTTGCATTAGAGTCGGTTTGAACATTTTTTTCTTCATAATCTACACCTTTCTCCGAAAGGTATTGCTTTGCAGTTACGCAATGGGGTCAAGTACTACTTGTATATACAGTTACATTTGCCATTATTAATTCCTCCTTAAATTTAATATAGATATTATCTATATATTATTATATCCATATAGTCTATTTCTATAATACCCTATGTAAATCCTTTTTAAACTCTTTGATTTTTTTATTTTAGTTTTAAAATAACCTTTTTTTGTCAATACTTTATTGTGATATAATGAGAGAACAAGGTGCCTTTGGCACTTCTTTGTTCTGTGCAGGGTGTGAGGTGCAGGGAGCAGGGATTTGGTGGGTCCATAAACATATGTAGGGCTTCGATATATTGAAGCCTTAGGTCTTCTTCTAGAAGACCTATTATACCATAGACTATATTTCTCAATAAACTGTAGGATTACGAATCCCCCCAGCAACTAAATTTTATTATTGTTATATATTGTATGGCTTTGGAGTCGCCCTGAATATATTCAGGACCTACACAGGAAAATATATGGTTCTTACTATTCAATAGTTTGTAAGTTAGGAGGAAATGTTATGACAGACAAATCCGATGGAACATGTGAAGTTAATATAGTAGATGAAGGTGCTGTTATAGAAGTAAAAAAAGATATGTTGCCAGAAGATATGACTATAGATTTATCCCAGATTTTTAAAGCTTTAGGAGATCCTACAAGACTAAAGATAATATATGCTTTATCTAAAAAAGATTTATGTGTTTGTGATATAGCTGAAATTTTAGATATGAGCCAATCGGCCATCTCCCATCAATTACGGGTCTTAAGAAATTTGAGATTGGTCAAATATAGAAAAGAAGGGAAATCTGCCATATATTCTTTAGATGATGATCATGTTTTGACCCTATTTAATCAAGGGATTGAACATATACTGCACCAATAGAGTAGGAGGTAGATAATTAATTTATCTACCGGCCTCTCACACCACCGTACGTACCGTTCGGTATACGGCGGTTCACTAAGACAATCTGAATTTTTCATACTGTGAAGATAAACTTGTAAAGCCATAATTGGTCAATCTTTGATTAGTTATGGTTTTACTCAATATTGGACTATTTGATATTCTCCAATATCCCTTTCTTGTGTTTGCATATTCCCAAGCCTTGTATTTTGGTACTTTTAATCTTATTA